>JAIYCK010000361.1 GCA_027488055.1 Flavobacteriales bacterium
CAACACGAAAGTAGCTCCGAGTGACTGAAAGGACTCTTCAGAAGATACGCTCGCAGATTCAAGGCGCACGTTGCCACTTTTGTTGCGTAGAGTGACATCAACCAATTGCGTTTTTTCGTTGCGCCATACGGTCACTTTCACTTTATCACCAGGGCGATATTTGCTCACCTGCTCTTGCAATTGAGGAACATTGTTCACCGGGATATCTGCAATCTTTTGGATCACATCACCTTGCTGAATGCCGCTGTCCTCGGCTGCGCCGCCATCTTTTTTTTTTTTTTTTTTAATACCCGCCACATCTTTCAATCCTTTTTCCTTGGCTATTTCCTCTGTGACTTCAGCTATGCGAACACCGATAAACGCCCTTTGCACTTTTCCAAACTCAATCAAATCCATGGCGACCTTTTTCGCAATTGTGCTTGGTACTGCAAAACTATAACCGCTGAATACGCCGGTACGCGATGCAATAGCCGTATTGATTCCAACCAATTCACCTCGTGTGTTTACCAAGGCGCCGCCACTGTTTCCTGGATTCACAGCGGCGTCGGTTTGGATGAAACTTTCTACGGGGAAACTGTCGTCACCCGCCTTGGCACGTTGACTGAGCAAGTTGATATTGCGTGCTTTGGCGCTGACTATACCCGCGGTCACGGTGCTGGTCAAATCCATTGGATTGCCCACTGCAATGACCCACTGACCCACTTTTACTTCTTCGCTGTTGCCCCAACTGATAGCGGGTAGATTGTTTGCATCGATTTTAATCACAGCAATGTCTGTGTTGGGGTCACGGCCAATGACTTTGGCCGTATAGTTTTTATTGTTGTTGAGCGTGATGCTGAGCTTATCCGCTCCTTCCACTACGTGGTTGTTGGTTATGATGTAACCATCGGGACTGATAATGACGCCCGAGCCAGAAGAAAGTTGGACTTGAGGCTCCATCTGATATCCAAAAAAATCAGCCCATGGGTTGAAGGTAGGCTGCACCGAACTTTCTGTTTTCACATGGACCACACTGTTGACAGTGCGTTCAGCAGCTACTGTGAAATCAAGGCTGCCATCCAACGGAAGACCGCTGTAGCTCGCATTTACAAGCGGTAGATTGTTGTTTTGTTGCAAGTAATTGCTTGCGCTGCTGTCAAAAAAGAGGATGTAAGCACCCATTGAAAAGATGCCACCAGTAAAGGCTACTGCGAGTGTAATCAAATGCTTTTTCATAAGAAATGTAAATAGGTTAAACTGATGTCGTTTTTTTTCGCACATCAAATCTAACGCCATTTTTTTTTTACATTGTATCGCATTTCTAAAAAGGTGTTAAGGAGCTTTCAATTCAAAGTGACTTCACAATAAATGGCAACTGTAAGATACTTTTTGTGCACACGCGCGGCGGTTTGGAAGGAACAGCCTGTCTTTCACCAAACTGGATCTTCCAACGAAGTCCATGGCCTGCGCAAACGCTGTCCAATTATTTTGGAAAAATTGTCATTTCATTCAAGTAGGGTTGTCAGTGCGACTTTACTTTTGTCATTGAAATGACGGGAATGAAACAAACAAAAATAGCCGGTTTGGCTACGGTCTATGCAGCTACTCTGATGCTGTGTGGTATGGTGGCTTTGATGGGTTGTGAAAAAGAAATCACGGTCGATCTGCCCGTGGCGGAAGCTAAAATAGTAGTCGAAGGCACCATATACAACGATCAGCCGCCTGTCTTGTTTCTTTCTTGGTCGCAGGGTTATTTTGAACCCACTAGTTTATCTGATATTGGGAATCTTTATATCGGTGATCCTGCTGTGCAAGCAAGCATTGCGGTCGATGGCACTGTTTATCCCTTGATTTTAATTTGTGCAGCGGATTTGCCAGAGGCGCTGCAATTGGAAGCAGCTGCTGCATTGGGTGTGGCATTGGAGACATTGGTAGCATTGGATTTATGCGCATACACAAGTCCCACGCTCATCGGGGTGCCGGGCAAGCAATATCGATTGGAAATTGCCTACCAAGGACAACAATTGACCTGCGACACGAAGATTCCTGAACTGGTGTCACTTGACTCGGTGTGGTTTGATGTGATAAGTACCTTGCCAGATGATAGCTTGGGTTTTCTCTTTGCCAATGTAACGGATCCGGATACCTTGGGCAATTGTTATCGCTGGTTCGCCAAAAGAATCAACCATTATCCTGCTAATTTCCCCGATTATGCGAACCAACAAAAGGATATGAGTTTTATTGCTCCCATTGGTAGCACCACGGACGATCAGTTTTTCAACGGACTAAGTTTTGAATTTGCCTATTATCGCGGCACATCCCCCAATTCAGTCAAGGAAGACGATCTGAATGGTGAGCGTGGTTTTTACAAAAGAGGGGATACCGTAGTCGTACGCGGAGCCTGTATTGATCGCAGGGCATTCCAATTCATCAGCAATATGGAGGAGCAAACAGCTAATCAAGGAAGTCCTTTTGCCGTTCCATTCAATTTGCCAACCACGGTCGTAGGTGGATTGGGTGCTTTCATAGGTTATGCGGCTTCGTATGATACTGTGATTTGTCAGTAAGGAAAGAATCGGCGATCTCTTCTGAAGCAATGTAATGTTGTAAGCTACACATCGCTCTTCCGAACCGCACGCAAAAAATGGTTGGCAATGAAGGTCAAGGAATCACATTAGAAAAAAAAGGAGAAAAGCCTATCCCTCAAAGCAAAAGCTCATCACAAAGGTGCGCGTTTTTAAGGATTCCAATGGGGCCGTATAGAGATTGTTTTCTTGTATCAATAGATTGCGCATGCCAAAGCCTGTCTTCAATTCAATACTGAATTTGAAATAGGGTAGGAAGAAGTCAAATCCTCCGCCCGCCTCGATGACCATGTCCTTGTTTTGAAGTTTGACGACAATATCTTTGGCTACGGTATTGCTGACATCCTTTTGTGACTGCATGTCCAGGCTGTACTTGCCCCCCGTCAACGCATACGCGGCAAAATTGTTGACCCTGTTCGTGCGCCATTTGATCAACAGCGGAAATTCCAACCAAACGCTTTCCGTGCGTTTGACGCTTGCATCGATGGTGCCGTCTGGTTTGAGAAAGCGATAATTCAATCCACGATCTTGAAAACTGAGGCCCGGTACAAATCGTAAGTTGATGTTTTTTGTAAAATTCAAAGAGGCCATCAAGGCCAAATTAAAGCCGGCCTGCGGCACATTTTCGATGCCTAGCAAACTGTCGCCAAAACTGGTATTGAGGCTTCGATCTATGAAAAATGAACTTTGATTGTAAGAAAGCAGAAAACCAAAATGGTAATACCGATTATCGAATTTTCCGAGGTTGTTGAGCTGAACCGTTTTTTGCGCCCAGCCCGCAAACACAAATGCGGCAAAGAAGATAACCAGCCCCAATTTTTTGGTGCAATGGCTTCTGAAAATAGAGTGAAAAATGTGCAATGTGAGTGTGTTAGTCATCTAGTTAATCGCTCAGCTGCCGATTTGTACGACGCAATAGCAATTTGGTTATTTGAAGATGGGATAACGCAAATGTCCGGGTTTATTGTTTATTTCATGAGCACTTGCCGCCAGAATACTACTGTCAATAGCGAGTAAAAAATGGCAGCGACCAACAGAAGAGGAAGACCAAAACTAATTTGCTTACCCAGCGAGACTTGATTCTTAACATCCTGAATGATCGCGTTTTCGGCAGTCGCGCGTGACATGTTGGGGTCAGAATTGGTTTTGGATAAATAATTTTTCATGCCCTCATCCGAGGCCACTTCTTCCAATCGTGCTTTTATCTGGTAATTGCGAAATTGTTCGATATCATCTGTCAAAACACCATAATACAAACCCATTCCCAAGGCAGCTCCGATGATGTATTTTGAGGCATCGCGCATGCACCGCTTAATGTCTTCCAAAAATCCAGATACCGGCACGGGACGCTGACGGAAATGAAACCACATCGATAGAAAAATAACCGAAAGCAAAAACAAAATATTGCTCAGAATACCTGAATTCCGCGCTTCATCGATGGCGATGGATTTGCCAAGAATTAGGCGAATGATCAACCAAGCTAGGGCCAAAAACCAAGGGAAAAATCGTCTGAATAACATGGCTTATGAGTTCATTGAAATCAAAAATTCCTCGTTGTTTTTTGTCTTTTCGATGCGGTCTTTGACAAACTCCATGGCTTCAATAGGATTCATATCGGCCAAGTGTCGACGCAGAATCCACATGCGTTGAAGCACATCGCGATCGTGCAACAAATCCTCTTTACGAGTGCCGCTGCTGAGAATATCAATACTCGGGAAAATGCGGCGATTTGCAATTCTGCGATCCAATTGTAATTCCATGTTGCCGGTACCTTTGAATTCTTCAAAAATGACCTCGTCCATTTTAGAGCCAGTATCTACAAGCGCGGTGGCGATGATAGACAAGGATCCTCCATTTTCAATTTTACGTGCAGCACCAAAAAAGCGTTTAGGTTTTTCAAGGGCGTTGGCTTCCACACCACCACTCAACACCTTACCGCTGCTTGGAGCAACAGTATTGTATGCGCGAGCCAAACGAGTGATCGAGTCCAACAGAATGCAAACATCATGTCCGCATTCAACCATACGCTTGGCCTTTTCCAATACAATATTGGCAATCTTTACGTGACGCTCTGCGGGTTCATCAAAGGTCGATGCAATGACCTCTGCATTCACACTTCGCTTCATGTCAGTCACCTCTTCTGGGCGCTCATCGATGAGAAGAATAATCAGATATGTTTCAGGATTGTTTTTAGCAATCGCGTTGGCAATGTCTTTTAGGAGGGTGGTTTTACCTGTTTTGGGCTGTGACACCAACATGCCACGCTGTCCTTTTCCGATTGGAGCGAAGAGATCCATAATCCGCACAGAAACGTTTTGATTGTTGTCTCCAATCTTGAAACGCTCGTACGGGAAAAGTGGAGTAAGGAATTTGAATGGCACACGATCACGCACCACATTTGGATCACGGCCATTGATGGTTTCTACTTTGAATAGTGGGAAGTATTTTTCACCTTCACGCGGTGGACGGATGAGTCCACGCAAAGTATCGCCCGTCAAAAGGCCATGCAATTTGATTTGTTGTTGACTTACATATACATCATCGGGTGAATTCAAATAATTGAAATCGGCAGATCGTAAGAAACCGAATCCATCGGGCATGATTTCCAACACACCTTCGGATTGAATCAACCCATCAAAGTTATATCCATGCTCATCTGCTTGACCTCGCTTGTTGCGGTCGGGACGAATGACATTGGAGGTATTGGCATGGTGGTGATTGGATTGATTGCCACCATTGGATTGATTGCCATGTGGTGCTTGCGCATTGCCCTGCTGTCCTCCTTGATGCTGCGCGGCCTGCGGATGCTGCTGACCCCCATTTTGGCCACCTTGATGGTGAGGCCCACCTTGTTGTGGTCGTTTTTGAAAGCGATCGTTCGGGGCTTGGCCAGCATTATTTTGCATATTTCCGCGCTGCGCTTGGTCGTTTCGCTGTCCTTGAGGGTTGTTGTTTCTGTCCTGACGCTGTCCGTTGTTTGGTTGGCCTTGGTTCGAATTTGGATTGGGCTTCGGTCTTTCTTCCGTGGCTCCTCCTTCTTTGTTTTCAGCAGGCGCTTCCTGAGGTGTCTCAAACAGGTTGGCAAGTATTTGTTCGCTTTTACCTTCTTGCGCTGTTGCATTGGATCCTTCTTCAGTATCTTCTTTCTTGACACGTTCCCTTTTTTTCTTAGAACGATCATCAGCTGTGTTGACATCTTCTGCTACAGCAGGAGCTTTGGGCTCGCTGGTTTCGTTTTCGGATGTGTTGCTGATGGCCTGAACATCCAAAATTTTATAGACAAGATCCTGTTTCTTGAGCTTTTCTGCGTTTGTGATTTGAAGTTTCTCGGCCAACTCCTTAAGCTCTGCCACTTTCATGGCGTTCAATTGCAATAAATTATACATAGTAGGAAATCGCGTCTGTAGATTGCGAAGAATAAATTTCTATTTGATTTCTAAGGAAAAGAGGGAAGAGCAAAGGGAAAGTGCGGCTTTCCATTGATACCCTGCTCGAATGAGCAATGCAAGTGTAAGGCGAATTTTGCCATTTCCAAGGTTTTTTTTTTGAAATAGCCTACAACCATGCATTGAGATATCGCTCGGATCACGTTCTTTGTAACCGCTTGAATATTCCATTTGCTGTCAGCATGGTAGGAGTTAAAACAAAAATATTAGCCATTGAGTCGAGTTGTGACGAGACATCTGCGGCGGTGCTTGATGGCCGTGTGGTGCTGAGCAATGCCATTGCGACACAAACGGTCCACGAAAAATACGGAGGGGTTGTGCCCGAACTCGCTGGAAGAGCGCATCAGAGTAACATTGTACCCGTGGTAGATTTGGCTTTGCGAGAGGCGGATACTACCCTTCAAGAGCTGGGGGCTATTGCTGTCACACAGGGCCCCGGCTTAATGGGATCCTTGCATGTGGGCGTGTCTTTTGCCAAAAGCATATCAATGGCCTTGGGGATTCCACTGATCGCTGTCAATCACATGCGGGCACACATCATGGCTCATTTTATTGGGGCCACAGAGGATTCGGCGATGCCCGCCCTGCCCATGCTTTGCTTGACCGTGAGCGGTGGTCACACTCAATTGGTTTTAGTGGATGAATCCTTTCATATGTCAGTGATCGGGTCTACCATTGACGATGCCGCAGGTGAAGCATTCGATAAGGCTGCAAAAGTGATGGGTTTACCTTACCCGGGAGGACCAGAGGTAGACCGTCTGGCGGAGACGGGTGATGCCTCTAAATTTCAATTCGCAAAACCTAAACGCAATGGATTGAATTATAGCTTCAGCGGTCTCAAGACGAGTTTGCTCTATTTTTTGCGAGACGAAATCAAAAAGGATCCGCTCTTCATCGAATCACAAAAGCCACATATCTGTGCGAGCTATCGCAAGGCCATAGTGGATTACTTATTACTCGTGATGGGTGATGCCATCGCACAACACAATGTCAAGTCAATTGCGCTGGCGGGAGGAGTTTCGGCCAATCGCGAACTACGTCGAAAGTTTATAGCGCTCGGGGAGGCTCATCAAATGGAGAGTCACATTCCGCCATTCGAATATTGCACAGACAACGCCGCCATGATCGGTATTGCGGGTTTATTTCAATGGAGAAATGGACAAATCGTTGGGCTCGATATTACCCCCCAGCCAGCCTTGAAAATAGAATAAGAGATTATTTGGCTTCCGTGGCCACTGCGAAGTGATCTTGCACAGGCGTCCAGAAGTTGTTTTTCCACGTTTCAGTAAGCCATCCACCGTCCTCTTCAGGCACGCCGATGTGATTGAAACTGATGCGGCAGCCATGCTCTGTAGATTCAAAATCCAAAATCACAGTGCTGTAAAGTCCGGCTGGAAAATCTTGATGTGTCCAGCTTTGAACAATGCGCTTTCCATCGTTTAGATATGTATAGAAACCTTCGCATTTGTGGTCCCAACCGTTGAATGAACCTCCCACTTTGGCATCAATTTCTGCTTTCATTCCTGTGAGCTTCGATAACAAAGAGGCATTCAATAGTGACTGATAGGCTTGGTTTGTGTCCACGTCCAATTCAATCACCTGAAAAATATTATCAGTCTTGATTTTCATTCTTTTTCCTATTGGTTAATTACAGATTTCAGCGCGAAGATACTATAATCAAAAAGATACTCCAACACTGCCTATTAGTGTGCTCAACATCAAGGGAGTATGTCTTATTGTGAAGGATACAAAAAGGAGATGGGTTTTCACACCTTTTGGCAATTTGAAGACCAATTAGATGTACCGATTGCGCACGGCAAATTGCAGTTTGCGTGTGTATTCTTCACGCAACCACGCCAGGTAGCTCTCGGTGCTACGCGAAATGCAGTAACTGTAATGCTTTACGCGGCTCTTGATATCTGGCTCGAGGGTTTTGATGAGGTCCAACGCGTTGTAAACATCCGTTGCGTTTTCGATCACAATCTCAGTGTGTTGGCGAATAGATTTATCGAGCACATCTTTCGTGCGCCCGCCATTTTTTACACACATGGCATATTCTTCACGAATATCAAAGTCAATGACGGGGGAGTTTTTGAACATTTCGCGCACCTCCGCAGGCATCTCATACACCATTTCTCGCTCCATTTGCTCGTCGCTCACGATGCTTTGGATGTATTTCTCTGGATACTTGAAAATATCACTCCAATCCAAATCCTCTTCCCACAATCCAAAACGGCGGGAATTGTTGCCCAAATCAATCACATTGAAATTGGCCTTGCCCGGAATGATACGTGACCCGCGTCCAATCATTTGGTGATACAAGGTCAATGATTTGGTGGCACGGTTGAGAATGATGGTTTCTACAGTAGGCTCATCGAAACCTGTGGTCAAGATCGATACCGATGAGAGGATAGCGTCTGGTTTGGTTTTGAACCATTCCAGAATATCTCGTCGCTCTTGCTCAGAATGTGTATTGTCCAAATGCTTGATTTCATACCCCGCTTCGGTAAACATTTGGTGCACGATTTTACTCGTGTTGATGCCGTTATTGAAGATCAGCGTTTTGGTGCCCATTGCTTTTTGCTGATACGCATAGAGCAATTTTTCTTGCATGAAATAATTGCCATACAATTTCTCGGAGCTCGAAACAGTGTAATCGCCATTGATACCTACTTTGAGCGAGTGCAAACTCACATCGTAGCTGTAAG
>JAIYCK010000377.1 GCA_027488055.1 Flavobacteriales bacterium
CGATGCTCCAACATGCGCTCGTGGGGTGCACTGCCGTGAGCAGATATGTGCCTGCTGTGGCGATCGGCAATTGAAGTGTATTGTCGTTGCTCAATGCCAAGCCATTTTCCAGCCAATTGTATGTAACGCCAACTCCGTCAGACGAAGCAGCCGTAAATGCACTGGGTGTATTGCAATCCAATTGAATGTCTTCACCAGCATCCAGTTGCAATTGCGCAAAATCTGCTTCAACGGTCACTGTTGCTTCTGAAGTGCACATATTATCAATGGATGCGGTAATCTGATATTCCCCTGGCTCGGTGGCAAGCCATGTGGTGATATTGGCATTCTGCGCCACTATCACTCCATTCGCGTCCGTGACTTCAAAAGCTGTTTGCAGTGGGATATTCGACTCCATGACAACCACGATCTGTTCATTATCGCAATTCAGGATGTCCTGAGGAGTGGCCGTCACCGCAAGGGTCTCCACGTTGACAAAAATATCTTGAGCAATGGAATCGCCGCACAGATCTACATACGTGACTGTGTAGGTAATGTCAGAGGGTGTAGAAGTGACAGGGGTGGCAGCAGACGGATCGCTCAAATAATCAGGCGGCGTCCAAGTATACTGTCCATCGATGGAACTGCCAACTCCCAAAGTGGGCTGCATGCCTTGGCAAATCACAATCTCATTCCCTACATTTAAAATATTGGGTTGCAAGCATACGCTTTGATTGTTGAATGCACCACCCGTAGCCGCCGTAAAGCCCCAATAGACGAGGGAATTGCCTCCAAATATTGTATTTACAATATCTACGTCGCCTTGCAGTCTGAACACACAGTCAAAATAGACGCGGATACGTTGCAGTGATGGTTCCCATTCGATGCGTACCACATGATCTTCGTCGTCTTCAATGTTCTGATCGAACACATCCGCTTGCACTGGCCCTGCGATATTGTTGCTGGAATTGTGGTCAATATCCCCATTGCGCTCAATGGCAATGTGGTCGTAACCCGGGTCATCGTATTCTCCATTTTGCCAGGTATCAAATTCAATTCCCAACGAGGTTCCAAAATTGAGATAGCCCATACCGCCGCCGTTGATACCGATCGCCGAGGTGCCCACTGTTTGAAGAACAAAACAAATACCGTCTGCACCCGTCCCGTCCAAGGAGCCAAGGTTCATTTTAAATTGGATCGCAAAAGGCTGAAGCAAATCCACCTGGTCACCATACCAAACGGTACCATTCTGATAATTCAACTCACCCGTCAATGCATAACAATCATCACCTGTAGCGACTGCATCGCCATTGAGAAAATATACTTGTGCTTGGCATAGCTGTGCCAAACACATCATCAAAAAAAATAGCTTTATAGGATTGCGCATACACATGCCGTATCAGAATTTAGGATCATTGAGGACATTGAAAATTGCGTGATTCAAATGCACAGCATCGGTCATTGATCGTCACCAAGACATTGTTAGCCACTTCACGACTCAACCGAATGTGCATTCGGTCATTGCAAATCACCGAGTGACTTCCATCAAATGCTTCAATGCTTTCGATCATGATTTTGGCCCCAATGGACAAGCCAAGTCCTTCAAACAACTTGAGAAAAGCTTCGCTATCCACCTTGACCCCTGTGATACGACAAGATGTACCTACACCGATCGAAATAAGTTCCTTGAAACAGGACTGAAAAATCACCCCTTGTGCATCGGGTATTGGCTCGCCATGTGGATCAAATTTTGGGTATTGCAAGAGTTCATCAATGCGGTCCACCAACACATCCGAATCGATATGCTCCAGCTGTTCCGCAATGGCGTGCACCTCGTGCCACCCAAACCGGAGGGATTTGACCAAAAATGTTTCCCAAATGCGGTGTTTGCGCACCACTCGAATCGCGACGCGCATACCGTCCGACGTGAGCAATACCCCCTTCGACTTCTCGTAATCGATGAGGTTCTTATTGGCCATGCGCTGCAATTTTTCTGTCACGGACGCAGCACTTATCTCCATGCCGGCGGCAATGGTACTTGTGGCCACCCGTCCGGGTTGCTGCTGCGATAAATGATAAATCAATTTGAGGTAGTTCTCCTCAGACAGGGTATTGGTCTGCTGCTTGGTCATGTGTCAAAAATAAGCCATCCCATCCAACAATCTAGTTTAACTTTATTGTCAGCCTCCAAATCCAAATGAAGTCCGAAACAACCTGCCCACTGGCTAAGGAAGTATTTATGCTATAACTATGTATTGTAGCATTTGGAGTCTATACAGAATGACTTACCTAAGCGAAATTCATTGGCAGATTGGAAAGTCTGAGAATTCACATTGCGATGGGTATTTCATTTTGGGTTTGACCCACTAAAATCCAAAAAGCTTCGTTAATTCGGCAAGATTCTTGGCTATTGCCTGAACCGAAAAAAATCATCTATGAAATTGATTCAACCTCTTGCGCAAACTTTTCTGTTAATGGCTTTCTTGCTTATTCACATGCAAGGGTGCGCTCAGCCAAAGAAATCCTATACCATTTCCAATAAAAGAGCGATTGCGCAATTGGAAGAAGCACAAGCGTTTTATCAACGCAAGGATTTGCGCAATACCATTCAATTGCTCGAAGAACTGGTGATCAAAGAACCCCAATTCATAGAGGCGCAGTTCATGTTAGCTCAGGTATACGATGAAAACCGTCAAACAGAAAAAGCCATTGTTCCACTCGAAGCGGCCCTCGCCATCGACCCCAAATATTACACTCCAGGTTGGATGATGCTCGCAGAAGCTCATTTCTATTTGGGCCATTACGATGAGGCTGAAAAAGCGATCACCAAGTACATTCCGATGCCCAAAAATTCAGCGGAAGAAGAGAAACGAGCCCAACTCATCTTGAGCAGTTGTGTGTTTGCCAAAGATGCAAAAGCCCATCCCAAGCCGTTTACACCCATCAACCTTGGACCCGGTGTGAATACCGCCCTCAATGAATACTACCCCTGTCTAACGATCGACGAACAGACGCTCCTGATCACCAGAGATGTGCCAGATAAAGAGGCTTTTTCTGGACATCAAGAGGATTTTTATTTGAGCAAAAAAGTGAATGAAGAATGGCAAACTGCGGTTCCTGTGCAGGGCATCAACACCATCTACAACGAGGGAGCGCCAAGCCTGAGCGCCGACGGTCAAACCATGATCTTCACAGCCTGTCAGACTATTGATGGTAGCTACGGCAGTGACCGCACCGGTGCCGGTAGTTGTGACCTTTTCTATTCCACCAAGGTGGGCGAAAATTGGAGTCAAGTTAAAAACTTGGGCAATGCAATCAATACAGGCGTTTGGGAGAGTCAACCGAGTTTTTCGGCCAATGGACAAACACTCTACTTCATTCGTGGACAATACACCCCACAAGGACCAAAAAAACAAGACATCTATTTCAGTTATATCCGTGACAACGGTCAATGGAGTGCACCAGCCAAAGTACCCGGGCGCATCAATACCGTTTTTGAAGAAGCGGGCGTGATGGTCCATCCCGATGGACATAGTTTATACTTCAGCAGCAATGGTCACAGCGGCATGGGTGGACTCGATTTGTTTGTAAGTCATATGTTGCCCAACGGTGAATGGGATGTGCCGATCAATCTCGGTTATCCCATCAACACAGAGAAAGATGAAAACTCGATTCACGTCTCGGCCAAAGGCCAAATTGCGATGATCAGCAGTGAAAGAGAGGGCGGCACGGGCGGATTGGACATCTACGCCTTCGAAATGCCCGCGTTTGCCAGACCAAAAGCGGTCACCTATGTGCAAGGTATCGTAAGTGACAAATTGAGTTTCAAAAAGCTCCAAGCGCATTTGGAATTGGTAGATCTTGAAACAGGCAAAAAGGTCGTGGACGCATATAGCAATATGGGATCAGGTGAATTTGCAGTGTGTTTGCCTGTTGGAAAAGAATATGGCCTTTCAGTGAGCAAAGACGGTTATCTCTTTCACAGCGAAAACTTCAGTCTGAAAAATTACGCTTCTGAAAAACCGTTTCAACTCAACGTGGAGCTCCAAAAATTGAGAGCCAACGCGAATATTGTACTGCACAATGTGTTCTTCGAAACCAACAAGTGGGATCTCCTTCCAGCCAGTAAAACCGAGCTTGATAAACTAGCCTCTTTGCTGGCAGCTAACAAAGACAAAAAAGTGGAAATTGGAGGGCATACAGACAACGTTGGCAATGATGTGGACAACCAAAAACTCTCTGAAAACCGTGCAAAAAGTGTGGTGGATTATCTCGTAGCACATGGTGTGCCTGCCGAAAATCTCAGTTACAAAGGCTATGGTGAATCGGTGCCTATCGCTGACAATACCACCGAGCAAGGTCGCGCTCAAAACAGAAGAACCGAGTTCAAAATCCTATAACCGAACGAACATTCGACTGTATGAAAAGCATCACACCGTATCACAGCCTATTGCTCCTTGTTGTCATCGGTTTGGCTAGCTTATTCATGCAATTAACCTGGCCCAAAGAGGGCATCGGATTCGGCACTTGGAAACTTCAATTTGCGCAGTTCGATAAGGGTATCGACAGCACCCAAATCAAATTGGACATGCAGTCTCACATGGCACGATTGGACAGTATCGCGCTCGCTGACTCCCTGAGATCACTTCATGATTCGGTGCATGTAGAACGTTCCAACTCCTTGACATCGCTTCAATTCAAAGACGGCAATTCGCATTCCTTTCATCGTTTCTTTGAAGCACTTGACAGTGCACAATTTAAAAATGTGGATGTCTTGCATTATGGCGACTCACAGATCGAATGCGACCGTATCACACAGATACTGCGGACCCAACTCCAACAGAAATTTGGAGGCTATGGTCCTGGACTCATAGCGCCTGTTCCCTTGGTTGCCACAAGTCACATTCTACAAGATAAAAGCGCCAATTGGCAGCGCTGCACAGCCTATGGTTATCAAGACGGCTCCGTGAATCATAAAAATTTCGGTGTCATGTGCAGCTTTGGCAAATTCGATTGCCCACATCCCACCGATAGTACCGAAGCCACGCTGGAATTCATGCCCACCCGTTTTGGAGATGCTCGCAACAAAACCTTCCATCAATTCCGCATGTATTATCGCAATACAGTATCCAAATCCAGCTTGAGTATGTACGATGGTGCCAAGTTGATTTGGAGCGGTGATTTGCCGGTATCCAATCAAGTTCAGCACGTTGATGCCTCATTTGACGAGGCTCCTAGTCAGTTGAAATTGGTATTCAAAGCGCTCAATAGCCCCGAGGTCCACGCCATCCAATTGGAAGAGCAAACAGGCGTGACGGTGAGCAATATCTCCTTGCGGGGCAATGACGGCATGTTGTTTACCCGCACCGATCTGAACGCAATGGGTTATGCTTATCAACGAGAAAACACGCGTTTGATAATTCTACAATTTGGCGGCAACTCAGTACCCTACATCAAGTCTGCAGAGCATGCCAAATCGTGCGCAGCCAACATGGCCAATCAAATCAATGCATTGAAAAAACAAGCTCCCGAAGCGGCTATCCTGTTTGTTGGTCCCAGCGACATGAGCACTTCCATCGACGGCGTATATCAATCGTTTCCATATTTGCAGAGTTACAACCAAGCGCTCAAAGAGATGGTTTTAGGCCTCGACTGCGCATATTGGGACATGTACGAGGTGATGGGAGGGCGCAATAGCATGGTCTCCTGGGTACAGAATCAACCGCCATATGCTGGTCCAGATTACATTCACTTCACTCCTCTGGGCGCGCGCAAAATAGCAGATTTACTTTCCAAGGCTATATTGGAAGAATACCGCATTTGGAAGCAAGTCAAAGAAACCCAAGTGCCCTAATTCCATGGTGTTGGAAGCCTTGTGTGCTCTTGGCTAAAATGCTAAACCCTTAAAAAGTCTTACCTTCGCTGGCATGGCGCATATACTCGTGATAGGTGATCCCAATGACTTGCATACCCAACAAAAGGTGCACTTCTTGGTTTCGCGTGGCCACCATATCCGACTCCTTTGCACAGCTGAAGAACGCTTGAAATTGCCACAAGACAGTCTCCTTCTCCCATTCATTTGCGATCATCCACTGCCCTATTTTTCGTGGAAAAACATGCTTTTGGGCCGCAACAAATTATCCGTCCTTTTGCATGCCATCAAGGCTCATTCATGTGATCTTTTGCTCATCCTTTATGCCGAACCGCATGTGGGATGGGCCTATTATGGACGAGCTATTCAGATACCCATTGCAGTCTTTTGTTATGGCACAGATGCCTTGGTCACCTTGCCACGCATTACACAAACGGGGGTTCTGGGAAAGATGAGAAAGTCATTTTTCCGCAAGGCCATGCAACACGTTTCGCTGCTCTTGGCCAATAGCGAAGCTCAACTGCAAGGTATCCGGCACTTGCTGCCACCGAGTATAAATGCGCATGTGGTGTGCATTGGCGCGCAATGCGATGCCCTCGACCAATCCATGAGCGAGAAGGCAGAACGCCCAATACCGCAGCCTTATATCCTATTTCCACGCATGATGCAGCCCATCTATCATCATGAAGCAAGCATCCAAGCGATCCGCATGCTTCCGGATGAAGTGCGATCTGCCTATACATTCGTGTTTATAGATAAAGACGGGGCCAACCATACATACATCGCGGACATACAGGCCGCCATGGAAGCCGATCCGTCTGTGGCGTTTTTATGGTTGCCCAGATTACCGAAACATACCTTGTGGCAATACATTGAGCACGCGGCCCTTTGTGTGCAGCACCCTTCCAGCGATGGATCTGCGGTCACGGCCTTGGAAACCATGTACCTCGGTACTCCTTTGCTCTTGGGACCTGCCGACTACGACAAAGCCCTTTTTGAGTCCGTTTCTCGAACACAGATTGTGCCCGATGACATTGCAAAAAACATGATGAAATTGCTCAAACAGCAAAATAAGCAAGACTACCGAACCCTCATTCGGTCCAACGCCGACGAAGGCGCGAAAAGCATTGAAATGGAGAGATTGTTATTGGCCCTAATACGCAAATGACTATTGTCTCCTACCTGTGCGCGGGTCAAAGAATGGCTTGTCGTCTCGGCCAATGAATTCAGAGATATCGACATTCTCCATCAATTCCCATTTTCCCTTTTTGAGCACCAACATATCATAGGTGCCATCGGGACCGTATTCACTGTAGATGCCCGTCATCATTGGACTCTTTGGGGATAGATGGTCCAATAAAATACACTTTTCTTTGGGGTAATATTTCACCGAAGCCGATACGTCTTCGCTGTATTCAAGCACCATGCGTTTGCGAACACCCTCACCTGCTTTGAATACATTCTCTCCAAAACGCACCTTCTTATTTTGGATATGCAACACATCTATGATTTTGCGGGTCGACAAGCGATCCTTTCCGTCCCATCCCATCAGCGTATAGGTGTCACATTTCTTTTTGGCCATGGGTATAATCTCATAATACAACGCGCCAAGCCACCGATCTTGCGGCAAGAGTCGATTCTCAATCTTGTCTTGATCTTTGATCGCATCCTTTAGTTCGACATGCCATTGCAATTTATCCATGTCCTCTTGAACCAGCACAAAGGCATAGTACAAGTGCGTACCGTCTTGGTAGGGCAAATTCCAATTGAATATCCGCACCCGACCATCAGAACTAAGCAGTTTACAAAATTTGAATGCGGGAAAGGAGTAGGACATGGCCTCTGGCAGATTCACCAATTCCCGGAAATAGGTGCACATGGAGTCACATGCTGCTTGACGAGTTGAATCTTCCTTGGCACCCGCCAATTTGCTATGAAAGCCCCCGATTTGTTCTTCAAAAAACTGACCTGTCTGCGCGTGACCCCCCCGATGAGAGGCTAGAAACAA
>JAIYCK010000391.1 GCA_027488055.1 Flavobacteriales bacterium
GCACGAACAGAAACTGTGTCGTGATGAACGTGTAAATAAACATGATGCTCAGATAGAGCAAAACAACCCGATTCAAAGATATCAAGCGAGTTTCCCATTCGGACATCCCTGTTTTGTCTTCTTTCGTATTGTGCAATACACCTGAATGCCAGCGATCAATGTTGTTTTTCGCAGCCACGGATAAGCAAGCAAAGGCAAAGACCGCCGTCACCGTGCTCCAATATGCAACGTCGCTGTCTATCCGACTCGTCTCGAAAACAATCAAAGGCACTCCAATCGAAAAATACGCAGAATCAAACAAATTTGAGTAGATGTACACCAAAATAAACAGCGATACGCTCGCCATCCTTAAAATACAAATGCAGGCAAGGTCTAACTTTGATACTTTTCTTCCGTGCTTTTCTGTCGAGATGGATGATTCATATTTTTGACGAATCGCCAAAGATGTTTTCTTACACGCGATCGTAGCCAGTGTATCAATCACAATCACACCGACCACAAACGAAACTTGAGACCTCAAAAAAACTACCTGAATTGCATATCGCAGATAGTGCGCGATGATGTTGGAGCATTCGATGTAAAATGGCACATGGCCGTGCCATGACAGGATTTCATTAATGAATGTATCGATGCCTTGTTCTATGGCAATCGCAAGGACTAAAACTACAAGTGTGCCTCCATCCGATACAGTAATCAATCGGGTAGGATCAGCTTGCATCGTCACGGGCGTTGTGAAACTAAAATAATTTTCATTCGAAAAGATCGGAACTATTCCGAGCCCTACAATGGCAAATATATACACGAGCAAAAGAGCATACGCTGCAACGAGGAGATGTAAATTTGGTATCAAGTGCAAATTTACTTTGATGCTCATTCTTGAGTTTTTTTTTTCACACAAACACCCGTTTTTTTCATTACATTTTATTCTTTTATCATGAACCACGTTGTTTTTTTATAGTAATTACTCTGCTTTGCAGGCATCGATATCACCAAAAAAAATGCGAATAGAATCGACACAATAAAAAAAAAAATTGAAAGTAACATTAATAATTTTTATTTGTATTTTTGTAATAAAGAAACGGTATTGGTGAAAATAAAGAAGCTCCAGAGGCTAGCAGCAAACGAAGAAAACGCGAAAAGAAATCAAGATATTATTGTGGGATGTTGGGGGTGTGAGAAGAGAAACGGAAAGAAAGCACCAAGTAAAAATGTCCAAGATTGTTAAAAAAGCGGGGGGGGGTTGGTAGGGTGGAAGTTGATTTAAAAAATCTGGACAAGTGTGTCGAGCGTCTCGTAGCAATTGTTTTGATCTCTCATTCCATCGGTTTCGTTTGTGCGATAAGCAGTGAATACCGCGATAGGTTTGTTGTGCAACATTTCTTCTGCACATGCCTCAACCAGCATCGAAAAGCCGTGAGTGGCAGCCGTGGTTTCAATGTCAGTGTCAATCAACATGTCGGAATCATCTTCGAAAAGTTTGATTTGAAGCTTACTTGACGAACTGCCGGAGCCGATAGTGACAAAACCTCCATACAATTTCATTCCAGTGGGAACTGAAGTTACATATGTGTCAGATAAAAACATTTCCTTAAACCTTTCAAAGACGAAAGTTTTCCCTGCTTCTTGATCTGCCGCTGTCATTTTGTTGCTAATTGCAGCAATATTACCCAAAAATGCGTTGTAAATGTCGGCTAAACCACCAGGAATACTGACTGCTTGTGGGGTTCCTAATTTCAAACTATCAAGCTGAAGTAGAATCAATTCAAATGTTCTGTCTGCCGCTGCCACTTCGGGTCCTGAAGTTATCTTGACGATCACAAAGTTTTGCAAAAATTGCAATACAAGACTTTTGAAATTTTCGAGTTTTAGCTCTGTCCCCTCTGGATAATCCATGGTTGTTTTGAGTGAGCCAACGAATGCATTTATCGCTTCCTTGTCTTGTTCGCTGACACTTTCAGAGGTGTTTGCACTACCTCCTCCACCACCACCATTCGATCCCTTTGAATTGGATGATTTTTTACTATCCTCCGTCAACATTGCAATCACCATCTTTTGAGCATCTTTGATGGTTGCATTTTCGTCTAACTGCTTCAACATTCGCAGCAACAAACCAAGTGCACCGAATTTAGCCTTGGACCCATTTTCATATCGTCGATTGAATCGAGGAACGCCATCTCCAGAGTATGGTCTGAGACCACCATGGTTGTAAATGTTCTTCATGCTCAAATCCGTATCTCCCGCTTCCACAGCTTCTTCGTAGATGGTGATGTTGCTTGTCATGGCTTTGGTCAAGCTTTGGGCAGTGATAGGCTCAAGAGTGAATCTGCCGTCGTAGGCAGGATCATTTCCTGTGTAGACAGAGAGCTTCTGCGGCTTGAACAAATCAGGACGCGCGTCCATAGGCAGAATCATGGTCTTGTGAACCTGGGCATCCACGGGAAAACCGTTCGATATCGGTGTTGGTGTGGCTGTCCCAACCTGCATTCCTCTGGCACTGACTCCAATCGGTGTTACACTGTCCAAGATGGCAGTCTTTGCTGCCATCTTCTTGTTCTTGCCAATCAAGCTTACACCCACAGGAACCGCAGGAACACCGGCGATATTCGAAAAAGTCTCAATAAAATTCGACGGAGCTTGAGTGGTTCCGTAAAAAGTATTAAGACCATGCGCCTGCTTGACCTCGCGTTTCATTTGCACAACCAATGCATCTTGAGGGATACTCTGCAAAGAAGCAGAGCGTCGTTGAGGGTTGTAAAATATGGTTTCCTGTGCTCTTTCAGCGTGTTCGATCAACGCGCCGATACTAGCATCATAAGTAGCCGTCATTCGAACAACGGGCCCTTGACTGATGGCAGTCGCACCCGGACCGAGTGTGACGGCACTGGTTCCATCAGAATAATTCTTAATCATCGTGTTTTTTGCTATATCTGATGAAATGTTGTGTGTGCTTTTACAATATCATTGCACATATACATTTTTTTACATCATGAACACCTCCGTGTTCTTTTTTTTAATTGTAGGAATTTTTGTCTTGCATCTACCTCGACCATCTCATGCTTCCTATAATTCTTCAAATTCGTATTGGTACATCCTCACTCCCGCGGTGACTAATTTTACAAATTACACAACAGGGGCTGCAGCGGCTATGATGATGTCTTTGCCTCTTCGAGCCCGGACAGGAGCTGTCATTCAAGCGAATGAAACAGTGGCGGCGATTACGACATCTCTCACAATCATCGGCGATCTTTCGGGAGTCAATGGAGCCGAAATAACAATAGAAACAAATCAATCTCCGATTTTCGTCGTGTCTGCCTCGGGCGAACTTTTGGTCAGAGACGTTCAGCTTTATTTCAACAACACTCTCTTCAACACTCAGCAAAACGGACTGTTGCGGCTTCAAAATGTGATTATGTGGATGGGCGGGATTGGAGTTTCGGTTCAAAATAACCCGGGTCCTGGCGTCGGACTAGTAGCCACAAATTTTCAGTGTTTCAATCTTGGCACTTGTCTTCTGTATCTCACCACAGGCGCGTCGATGAATTGCACTAATTGTCGATTTGCTAATGCGCGCAACACTGCTGTATCTGTTTCATCGAGCACGCCTTCGGCACTGATCGGACTCAACATTCTTTTTAGCACATAGGTCAATATGCAATTCTTTATCACCGTCCAATCCTCTCCAAACGCCATTCCCGTTCAATACATTTTAGCAAACAATTGGGGTTACATCAACAACAATATGATTCTGCGCAGCTTTACTGAAAATTGTGCATCGCCATCTCCATCGCCCACCCCACTGCCGTTTGGAGGTGGAGGTGGTTCTGGATCAGGTTCTGGCACATGTCCGGTTTGCGAAAAATGCACAAACAACACGTATGGAAGTCCTACGATATGGAATATATTTTTGTTAATTCTTGTCGGGCTTGGCGCTGTTGGAATCGCGGTTATCTCTTTGAATTCAGCCACTGAGAGTGACACTACAGAGGTGCATCTTATCAACAAGAATCAGTGATTTGAAAACAAGAAGTTAAGACAAGAAAGGTTGAGCTATCGACAATACCTTTAAATCAAAAGGAAAGAATAAATAGATAAAAAAGTTTAAAGTTTTTAAAAAAAAAATATTATTTATCTATCCAAAAAAAATGTATCTTGCATTTTTTAGGACAGGTAGTTGTTTTTTATAGAGTATTGAAAAACCTACGATGGCATTAGGAAGCGACGTAGTTGTAAGTCAAAAATTGCGGTGGGTAATTTGTCAAATCGAAGAGTTTGCCAAGCATGTTTGCAACAACAGGTTTGTGTGATCGATTAAACATGGTGACGTGAACACTCAATTCTTTTGAATCACGCTTGATTAATTCAGTGGAAGGTCCAAAATCATACAGTCTTAACTGGACAAGTTCTTTCGTGAAATTGGGGAAAAAAATCATGTTCTCAGTGACTTGTTGGATACTGGCGGCGAATTCATCCGTGATTTCTGTCGGGACAAAAATGTCGACTGAAATCCGTTCAACCTCTTTAGGAGCTTTCCTCATATCTCTGTAGAAAGACAACAGCGTTTCCAAGGTAGCTTCGGTATTTCCCGGGATCAAATAGTAAGAACAATCACAACCAACACGCTTGTAGGTCTTTGTCCACATTGTCATGCGCAATTCAATTGCAAACGTTTGCATGGGAAGAGATTGTCC
>JAIYCK010000191.1 GCA_027488055.1 Flavobacteriales bacterium
GATAGTGAAGCTAAGTGTTTCCACGCCACCTTCTACGATAACTGTCCCAGTTGCATCCACCAAAGACCAAGAAACTTCAGTAGCAAAGAATCCGCCACCTACTGTGATATTGTAGCAACCGTCTGCAAGACAGAAGATATCGAAACCTGCATCTGTTCCGTCGCCGCAAGATGCATTGTCCAAGTCACCTACTGCAATAACGTTACCGTCAAGGTCTGTGATTTCGTATTCGTTGAGGTTCCAGCCATCGCCGAAAGTATCAGCCATGTTCATTTGAACTGCAGCCGTACCTGCGCCGCAACCAGCACAAGAGAAGTAGTCGCAAGAGTCATCAGCCACGTTTGCATCAGCGTTGAAGTTACAAGCGCATGCATCTGTGCAACCTTCCAATACTGCAGCACAAGCAAATTCCAAATCAAAACCACCATCGAATAGGTCATTTACGAAATCGCCATCTGTATCAACTGCACCAGCAGTGATGTATACAAAGTAGTTAGTTCCAACCTCAGAGATGAATTCTACAGAAGCATTCAAATCATCGAAGAAACCACAACCTTCGTCAGTTGCATCGTTGTTCTCAGAAATAACACATGTGTATGGACCGCCACAAGCCGCAGCAGAAACAACCATAATACGTGTATCGATTGTAGATCCGCAAGTGCTAAGTGTTACAAAGGAACCATCACCAACAAATGTGTACCATACACCGTTGTCACCTGCGCCATCAGGACATACGTTAGGAGCGCCTGTGTTGGTAGACAATGCTGTAGATCCGCTGATGGTAGTGTTACAAACCAATACCTCTGCGTTTTCACAAAGATCGTTGTCTGGAACAGTTGTATATGTGCAAGAACCATCGTCGATAGAGGCAGTAGCATCGTAGTTATCTGCCGCTGGATCTGTACAACCTGTGTTAGAAAGAGTTACGTTCAATACGAAACTTCCACAGTTGATAGGATCTGAAGTTGACAAGCAGAAGTAGTAGTTCGTGTTTGGATCGATAGTGATACCAAATTCATATGAATCGAATACGAAGCCATCCAATGGAGTGCCATCGAAACCTACACCACCAATAACTGGAACTAGATCTGCGCAACCGTCCACACCGTTGAAGATCCCGATACCTACATCGGCACCATCTTCAGCATCAGCGCCATCGCCCAAACCGTTGAAGAATTCTACACTGATCGCATCTGCATCGCCAGAGTTTACTACATACCAAATACCGTATTGTGTGCCAAACGGATCCCATTCCGACATATCGGCATCAGGATTTGAGCAGCACAAGCTACCAGGGAAATCAACACCTTGCGGAATTGGAAGTGCGTTTGTACAATCATCGTTCACTGGAGTATCGTTGCACTCAAGGCAAGTCATTTCAAGTGTGAAAGGAATACCATTACCTACACCGAATTCTGAAACCAATACATAATAAGCCAAACCATTCACTGAAGTGAAAGTAGCTGAAGACAAGAATCCTGTTGGACAGCCATCGTCATTGCCAGCTACACAGTTAAGTGCACCGCAAGTGCCTTGATACACAGTGATCTTAGTATCGCCACCAGCTGAGCTGCATGTGCTGAAGTTTACTTGTGAACCATCACCGATGAAGTAATACCATACACCTGGTGAAGTTACTGGAACACCACCGCAATCTGCAGCTTCGTCGTCTGGGTTTGCATTTTCAGTAGTTCCATCCACAGAAACACCACAAATGATAGGAGCAGCATTCGCGCAATCATCATTGGATGGTGGGCAGATACATGAACCATCATCTTCTGTTGCAAAAGAGTTGTAGTTGTTACAACCCGCATCTGTACAACCTGGGATTACACAGCCTGTTTGACCAGCCCAATTGAATCCAAAAGAATCACCTGCACCACCCTCAAACAATACATCGCCGTTGGCATCTATCAATTCCCATGAAACTTCAATAGGGAAAGTACCGTTGGTAACTGTTACATTGTAGCAACCAGGAGCAAGACATCCTGCGAAAGAGAACGCCGCACCATTGGTGAATGTTTGTTGAAAAGCAATAGCTGAGGTCACTGTGTTGGTGATGATCATATTCGCACCATTCCATCCGTCGCCAAATGAATCGAACAAATTAGCTGAGATAGGCAATGAACCCGCTGGACAAGCCAAGCAGCTTCCATCCTCGATGGTTGCAGCAGGATTGTAGTTGCTCGCAGTTACATCGGTGCAACCAAGGATACAAGTTTGGCCCAATGAAGCAATCAAACCGGTTGGGTTTGCACCGCCTCCGATTTCTCCTTCATCTGCACCAGTCAAAATCCAAGTTACTTCGCCATCGAAAGCGCCATCGATCCAAGTGATCAAGTAGCAACCATCAGGCAAACAGAATGTCTCAACTGCTTCTGCACCAGCTGCAAGAGTAGCAGAAGCTACAACCAAGCCTGAAGCAACGTCAGTCAATTGGAAAGTGTGTCCGTTCCAGCCATCACCGAAGTTGTCAAACAACTCCAAGGTAAGACAGTTGTCAGTGCAGCATGAACCATCATCGTTGGTTGCGGCCGCGCTGAAGTTACATGCTGTTGGGTCTGTGCAACCATCTGCAGCGAAAGCACATTCTACGCTAAGTTCGTAGGTACCTTCTGCACCTGCAAATCCACCCACGCGGACTAGGTAAGTAACACCAGCTAGCGCATCGAATGTAACCAATGAGGTAGCACCAGTGCCACCGTCGTCATCGCCAGTTACACACGTAAGTGCTCCGCAAGTTCCTTCATATACATGAAGTTTGCTATCAAAATCGGTAGCTGCACCATCTGTAGTAATGGTAACTGATGCATCTCCACTTGGAGTGAATGCATACCACTGCTGACCTCCAGTGCCAACTGTTGTTAAACAAGTGCCTGCACCTGAAGTGACATTGTCATTGGCAACACCCAAGGTACCTCCAAAAACGGTTGTGTTACACTCCAACACACCGGGAGCATCGCAGGTGTTTTGAGCGTTGACCTGCATCATCCATGCAAAAGCGAACGTCAAAAACATCGAAAGTCTAGTAAAAGTTTTCATCAAATTGATTTGGTTTTGGTTTGAACTTTATAAAGTAAAACGGCTTTAATTTATTACATCTTCATACGCTAAAGCCCTACTGGACTGAGCGATTTCAACATTTGGCTGACCGATAAATTTCAAAAAAGACACGCTTCGTCGAAGTGATACAGCGTGGAGCCTGTTAAGTATAAATTATAGGTTTCGCAAAAAGTCGGGGGGAAGGTACGTTGTAAATTCATTTGGAAATAAATTTTTACAAAAAAAAATATCCTTCCTTGTATAGCTAAAAGCTGATTCGCGGTTTAACTCATTGTGAATCATGCTAACGCCCCCACATTTCATGATGCCAACTATTTTTGAACAACGTCCAACCATCATTCGGCCAAGCTGCTAATTTTTGAATGGTGGTATCGATCAAAAGGGTTTCATCGTCGATCCTTTTGGCTTTCCTGAGGGCCCAAAACTGATTTAATCCCATTTGCCGAATGACCCCTTCCTCCTGAAACACGACGAGATTGCGTTGCAAAAAATCGACCCCCATTTGTTGTCCCAGCTGATCCATGACTCTAACGCTTTTGTCAATGCCACAGCCAGAAGCCGCTGCCGTAGTCTCGTCCAAGGCAATTACAATTACGCGGTGATGTAAAACCACAAAATCTGCTTTCATCGCCAGGCCATGAGAAAACCACTCTGATACAAATTGTTGCAGTGTACTCTTTACTTGTGTTACCTCGGAGGAGGTCAACTCCCGATTGGATTGATAAATCCAAAGGCGACTGTCTGGCGCCAAATGAGCTAGTGGCGAGGCAATTTCTGATTTCATTTTGTTTCGAAATGGGTTTGAAAAACAATCATCGGTACAATACACATGGAAGGGATCAGGCTTTGTAACGCACCTGTAATTTCACGCGCAATCGCATACGTCACTTGCTCGGTGTGCATCCACTTACCTAACACAAAGATGACAAAGGCCAATATGAATGCCAGTGGGTACGCCCAACGCATGATACGGAGCCAGCTGACACTTGCTTCAAAGGTCCTGATCAATGCATAATTAAATCCAAAGAAAACGACTACAAACAAAATGGTCAGTGCCCATTTCAATCGTTGAAGTGTGGGCACATTCATCGAAATGATCCACTCATTGTTCGTATGACTAAAATAATAGTCGTAAGGCATATAAGGATGACATGCTTTCAATGCGCTCAACCGCTCATGGGCAGGCAGTTCATTGTAATTGGGAACATGCACCTGTAGGTCCAAGACATAATTGATGTCAATTTTCCAATTCTCTTGAATCGCTCCAACAAGCAGCGCGCAGACTAGGATACCCAAACGAATGAGCCAAATTCTCATGACTGAAGCGTTTTTTTGGTGGCAAAACGCGTGATCCAAATCCACCAAAGAAAAAACACGAAGCCGTAAATCGCTATGGTAAAGGTGTAATCGTGGTTGAAAGCTAGCCAATCTGGATTCCAACTCACAATGAGTGCAAGTCCGATGATGCGCAGAATATTGAAAAAATGAATGGCTGCCACCCCAGCAATTAAATACCAGATTTTGTGCTTCCAAGGACCTGGAAACGCGAGGATAAAACTGATGAACAAGGCCAAAAGCGGAGCTCCATCGCAGGGAGCGCCCACAGTCACGCCAAGCGACCCTTGCACACCAATGTGACTTTTAAACCCTATGTCAATGGAAGAATAATCATTAACCTGATAGCCCATCCAATTCATCAACACTTCTGCCGGCACGACTAATTGATGAATGAGCCATTCATCGAACAGGGTGTTCGGCTTTAAAATTAATTCATACAGAAAATACCAAGAGAGATACAAACCAGCGCCAATCAAAACAAAACGCAATGAAGCGTTGACGGCTATTTTCGATTGCATGACTGCAATTAAACTTGGTTATTCTTTTTTAGATCGTAGGCTTTTTTGCCGCCAAGAGCTACGCCCGCAGCGATCAAAAGACTTACCCCCCCATCAATGGGACAAGGAGGGCCGAACGGTTCTCCACATGGCGGCTCACCGCCTGCAGGAGCGCCGGGTTGACTGAAAGCGTGGATGCTTATCAACATGCAAAATACTGTAGTGAGGATGTATAAAGGCTTTCTCATTGCTTCGCAAATTATTCCATTTGTGGCTCAAAGATAGGGTGATCTTGATGCCACTTCAAATTTTTCACTAAACCATAACGAAAATGCCTTCCTAGTTCATTACAAGTTATACCTATATTTGTCACCCTTATAGAGTGGCATACTCCAAACCTTATGGCCGAACAAAAGAGCAATTTTCTTGAGGCAGATGACTTACGCCCGATAATAAAATTCATCAGCAAAAACTGGATCATCATGGTCTTGAGTTGTGGCATCATGCTGGTATCGGCCTATTTCCTTACCTACAAAATACCGAATATTTATGGGGCCAAGGCAGAGATTCTGTTGCGCTCTTCTGAGACTTATGACTATCAAAGCAAGATGCTCAGCGGCCTCGGGTATTATTCCCTTATGCAGGATATCACCAACCAAAAGCGGGTGCTTCAATCCTATGACTTGGTAGAAAAAGTCCTTCAAAAAGTAGACTTCACCATGAGTCTGTACCTGGTAGGTCGTTTCAAAATTGAGGAAACAGAGCGATTTGAATATCTTGACATCCAGTGCGATTGGCGACGCATGGATCAAAAACTCTACGATAAGCCTTTCACGCTGAAAGTCCTCAACATGCAGCAATACCAAATCAGCTATATGCTGGATGGCAAAAAGATTACGCAAACGTTGGACTTCGGTAAACTGCACGAAGACTTGAACTTCTCTTTGCAGATCAACCTCAAATCGAAAGTGGATGAGGTAAATCTTAAAATTCTACAAGAGCAGAACTTCCAATTTGCTGTGCATCATTTAGATGATTTGATCAATCGCTTCAAAGGCAAAATGGTGGTTGAAAACATCGATAAGACGAGCATTTTGGCGATCAAGATGACAAGCGAGCTGCAAAGCAAAGCCAAAACATTCCTTGATACGCTCGCCAAAGTCTACATCGATTTTACCCTGAAAAACGAGTTTGTAATCAATACAAATACGGAGAAGTACATCGACAAACAATTGGATGAACTGACCGTGATGACTGACTCCTTGGAGAAAGCAATTGAACGATTCAAAGATGCGCGTCACATCTTGGATCTCGGTAAGGAACAGCAAGTGGCATTTGATGCTCTCACCATCACGGATGCAAACAAGCGCACGTTGGGATTGCGCAAAGAGGCCATTGAATCGCTCGAGTATTATCTCACCATGCAGCGCGATCGCTCGTCCATACCGCCGATGAACTACCTAGACAAAGAGGATGGTCCATTGCAAGATTTGGTCAATACGCTTTTTGCCTTGAAACAGCGTCGGACCGAGCTTTTGATCGATATGACGCCCGTCGATCGCCGTGTGCAAAAAGTAGATAGTACGATTGCTTCCATTCGAAACAACATCCTTTCTTACACGAAGGACACTAAAAAAGCCATCGAATCGAGGATACAGAATTTGGAAAACGAGATCGTGGGCCTGGAAGCTAAACTGGTGGGCATCCCTAAATCTGAGCGCGATTTGTTGAGCATCGAGCGTAAGCTTTCGGTCAACGAGCAACTCTTTTCATTTTTGCTACAGAAAAAAGCAAATACCGTTATTGCGCGTGCGGCCATCATTCCGCAAACTAGTATCATCGAGACTGCAAGGCCATTGGGTGTAGTCGGGCCCGATAAGAATAGCACCATTTGGGTATTTGTTGGTATTGGACTAGGTATCGCCTTTGTGATCGGATTGATCCGTACTATTTTCTTCGAACGAATTGAAAATACCAGAGAGCTAAAAAGTCTCACGAAAATCACCATTATTGGTGGCATTCCTAATTACATCGACAGTGACATCGAACCGATTGTAATCGCTACCAACCCCAGAAGCAACGTCAGCGAAGCATTCCGATCCATTCGAACGAATCTCCAATATCTCTTGCATCAAGAGGGGCCCAAGGTGATCTTGATCACCTCATTGCATCCGAGTGAGGGTAAAACCTTTTCTGCGACCAACCTCGCTGCAGTGTTGGCCAAGGCGAGTAAAAAAGTGATCCTCGTCGATTTCGATATGCACAAACCTAAAGTGCACAAAACATTTGGCTTGGAAAACCTCAGCGGTATCTCATCATATCTTATTGGTCGCTCTGATTTCAAAAACAGTATTCTTACTACACAAATCGAGAATTTGGACGCTTTGACGGCAGGACCAGTGCCCCCCAATGCCTCTGAACTGGTGCTCAATGCGCGCGTCGATACGCTGATCAAAGAGCTTATGTCCATGTATGATTATGTGATCATCGATACGCCGCCATTGATGCTTATCTCCGATGCATTGGTGTTGATGAATAAAGTGCACTTGGGAATTTTTGTATTAAATACAGAAAAAGCTACCAAGGCGGGAATTCGCCACTTGGAGGACATGATGCGTCAGAACAATATTACCCACAGTGCAATCATCCTGAACAACATCAAACAAGCACGTTGGAAATACTACTATGGTAAGTACGCGTATCGCTATGGATATGGGTATGGCTATGGGTATGGATATGGCAACACCTATGGCAGTTACCTATATGGCAACACGTATTACACGGATGAAAACGGCGTGAAAAACAGACGCAAAAACAAGAACGATAACGGCTAATAATTGCTGATGCTATGGTCTCCCTTATCATAACGACATACAATTACGCCCAATACGTGGAACGCGCCATTCGCAGTGGACTCGATCAAAGCCTTTCCAATGATGCTTTTGAAATCATAGTGGTCAATGATTGCAGCACAGATCACACCAAGGAAGTCCTCTCGAACTATGAAAACCAAGTGCGTATTTATAACCTTGAAAAAAACCTCGGCTTAGCCGGTGCTCGCAATTTTGGAATCAAAAAAGCGAAGGGTCAATTCATTGTTTTTTTGGATGCAGACGATTATATCCACCGCGATACTTTGCGTGTGCAGAAATTGTTTTTAGAAGAAAACAATGCGCTGGACGCCGTATCTGTCGATTATTATTTGGTGGATGAAAGAGGCAAGCACATTGCTCACATCAATAGTGTTGAACAACCCATTGCATGTGGCATCATGTTTCGCAAAGACTTCTTGTACAACATCGGGCTTTATGACGAGGCCTTCCGCGCTAGAGAAGAGGAAGATTTGCGTATGCGCTGGCAAGAAAAATACAATGTCTACAACATCATTCTGCCATTGTATCGCTATCGAATGCATCAAAATAATCTCACCAAAAATCAGGATGAGATGGACAAACACCAACAGCTGCTCAATACCAAACACAGCAAATAATGCGATTTCTAGAAGGTGAAAAAATATACCTGCGCGCCATCGCTAAAAGCGATGTGAATGCGGAATATTTGAATTGGCTCAACGACAAGGAAACCACCAAAGGATTGGCCAGCGGACTATTTCCAAGCACTTTGCAAGAACTCGATCAGTTTGTGGAAAAAGCCATTCACAACCGCGACGTCATTCTCTTTGCGATTTGCGATTCAGCCACTGATTTGCACATTGGAAATATCAAAATAGATCATTTCGACTGGGTAAGTCGCACTTGCGAATTGGGCCTGCTCATTGGCAACAAATCGTATTGGGGAAAAGGCATCGGATATGAGGCCTGCAAACTAACACTCAACTACGCTTTTCATAGTCTTAATATTCGCAAAGTTGCTTTGGCCGTATATGCCAACAATCAAGCGGCCATTGGTCTCTACAAGAAATTGGGCTTTGTAATGGAAGGAAGCTTGCGCCGCCACGTATATGACAACGGCGAGTTTTTCGACAAACATTTCATGGGTATTTTTGCGGAGGAATTAAAATGATTCTTGCCATTATCCAAGCCCGCATGGGATCTTCGCGCTTGCCAGGCAAAGTGCTGATGCCCTTGTTGGACAAACCCATTTTAGGACATTTGTTGGACCGATTGCGCCCAAGCAAAAAAGTCACTGAATTTATAGTGGCCACTACTACCAATCCCGAAGACCAAGCCATTGTAGACTATTGCAATCAGCGTCACGTGAAGGTATATCAAGGCAGCGATTGGGATGTGCTCGACCGCTTTTATCAAGCTGCTCTTTTTTGCGGCGCACAAGCTGGGGACACCATCGTCAGAATCTGTTGTGACAACCCACTGCACTCATGGAAAGTCATGGATCAAGTCATCGCACTCTATGATACCTGGGGCGTTGACTATTGCAGCAATAGCAACCATGAACCTGATTTCCTCGAGGATGGCTTCGATGTGGAAGTGACTAGTTTCGACGCCTTGAGCCAGGCGCA
>JAIYCK010000131.1 GCA_027488055.1 Flavobacteriales bacterium
AGGCCTGGCATTGATCAATGGCACTCAATTCATGTCAGCACATTTGGTATTCGCAGTGGCCATGGGTGAAAGACTCTTTGAAACCGCTTTGGAGATTGCAGCCATCAGCGTAGAAGCCTTTGATGCGCGCATCGAACCATTTTGGCCCCATACCCACCGCGTTCGTCCGCACCATGGCCAGCAGCATGTAGCCAAACGCATGACCGCTATTTTGGAAGGCAGCCCCATTCGTGCCATGGACAAACCGCGCGTCCAAGATCCTTACAGTTTCCGATGCATGCCACAGGTGTTGGGTGCCTCGTATGGTGTATTGACGCATGCCACAGAAGTAGCTGCGTGCGAGATCAATAGCGTGACGGATAACCCGATCATTTTTCCGGATGAAGACTTAATCATTTCAGGGGGTAATTTTCACGGCGAACCTCTGGCTCAAGTGTTGGATTATCTCGCCATCGCTTTGGCTGAAATAGGTTCCATCAGCGAACGGAGAGTTTATAAATTCATGGCAGGCGCTGCTTGGTTTCCGCCTTATTTAGCCGCCAACGCGGGATTGAACAGTGGCTACATGATTGCACAATATGCTGCAGCATCCATCGTGTCTGCCAACAAACAACTCTGCACGCCAAGTTCAGTGGACAGCATCGACAGTAGCAATGGTCAAGAGGATCATGTGAGTATGGGGGCCAATGCGGCTGTCAAATGCCTCGAGGTACTTCAGAATGTAGTAAGAATCGTAGCCATCGAATGGTGCACCGCAGCTCAAGCGATGGAATTCAGAAGACCATTGCAGTCGTCTGCTACAGTTGAAGCGCGGATTGCCCAATTAAGAGAGAAGGTTTCTTTTATGGAGGTGGATCGCGACCTCGGACTTGATTTGCGTGAAGCGGAAAAAATGTTGTGGAAGCATATTTTTCAGAGTTATTAATGGGTCTTCGTTAATAAGTTGGCTTTAAGATTAAAGCATTGTGTTATAAGTATTTGGGTGTAGTGAATTGGGTTATTTGGATCTGTCATCTAGCGATCAAAAGAAATCATTCGAAAGATTAAAAAATAATATTTATACTTGCACCATTAATGTTCGAGACATGTTCTTGTTTCGTCATTAAGATAGTTTTTAGTTTTTCAGTTTAAGCCAAAAAGCCCTGCAAACGTGCAGGGCTTTTGGGTTTTATAAGTTTTTGTGTTTTCTATGCCTTCTGTCCAAGACAAAAAGGATACGAGCTCTACTATCGCAGATTATGATCTCCTCGTAAGCATCGATTTCGATTGTTTTAACGAATGCGATTGGCATCGAGCCAGCGGTGATAGAGGGCTGCATTGTGCGAATGTTCATCCAAATTTTTTGCAAAATTATGATAGCCTGTTTGACCGGGCTGGGCGCACATAAAAAGGTAGGAATGCGTCAATGGTTGCAAGACCGCATCAAGATAAACCGTTTCAGGAAAATTGATCGGGCCTGGGGGCAGACCTACAAAATGATACGTATTAAATGGGCTCGCTACCGAGGTGTGAGCGCTCGTCACACGATCCACATGCGGCAGCTGCTTGCCATAGGTAGCGGTAGGGTCAGAGTCCAGTTTCATTCCAATCCGCAAGCGATTGAGGTACAAACCTGCAATCTTCGGCGCCTCATCGTTCTTCGATGTTTCCGCTTTGACAATGCTGGCCAATATGATGACCTCCTTGGGAGTGAGTCCGATTTTTTGTGCAGCCTGCTCCTTCTCTGGGGTCCAAAAAATGCGGTAGTTTTTTACCATACGTTCCAAAAATGCAGCAGGTGTCGTGTTGTAATAAAAATTATAGGTATTAGGTGGTATAAAGCCCATCAAATTGAGAGGGTCGGTTTGCAGCGTTGCAAGGGTGGATGGCGCCATCAAATAGTCAGCGAAGGCCGCGCTATCTGCTTTTAATTTCCTCCCAAGCCGACCGCACAGGGCATAGATGTGATCCATGTTTTCCAATCGGATGGCCACAGCGTCTTGCAATTTTCCTTTGAATTTGTTGACCAATTGATTGTTGGACATGTCCTTATCGATGGTGTAGTAACCAGCAGTGATGGAATCTAGTTTTTTCCATTTACTCAATAGGCGGAAAGACGACATATTGCCCAACAATGCAGTTGCTTGATGTCCATCTAGCCACTGTTCAAGGGGTACATCAGATTCAATGAGAATGGATGTCTTCTCCTTGTTGATCGTATTGGATCCATATACCACTTGGTAGAGGTAACATATGGCAACGCCCGCAAGGGTCAAGCTAAGGGCGAAGATGTATTTGTATTTGCGAATCAATTTCATACGTTCAAAGTGAGGTTTATGGCGGGCTTGTTTTTAAAGGTGCATCGACTGATTTCAATAAAACCGAGATGTTGGAACAAGCGGATGGATTGAAAATTGTCTTCGTGGATCATGCACTCTAAAATTTGGACTTCCTGAATGGCGCGCAAACGCAACAACAGGGTGCGAATGGCATCAGCTGCAAATCCCTTTTGTCGATCGCTGGCAGACCCAATCAATATGCCAATTCCCGCTTTTTTTTGGGTGGCATCGAAGTTAAAGAGATCTAACAATCCAACTGGCCGCATCGCTAAGTCAAACACAATCCATCGGGCTTGCTGATGCCGTTCGAGCGATCCACTTTGTTGCAAGGCTTCCTCGATTTGGTGCAGCTCAAATGGACCGGGCTGCTCGGTGATTGCCCAAAATTCAGGATTGTTTTCCCATTGCAGTATCAAAGGTGCATCCGAAGGCAAAGCCAACTTGAGTTTGGATTTTTGGCCGTGAAGGATCAATCGTATTGGCCAGTTTGAAGTAAAACCAAGGTACAGGCCATCTCGCAGTGTATATTGTTTTTCATGGCAGCAGCAACCAGCTCGGGATTCTCGGTGCCTGGGTTAAAGATGATCCGTCGTGGTTTGAGCGAGATGATGTAGTCCATGTATGATGCTTGGTGACTGGCATTGATATAGAGCGTCACCGTGTCAATCGAGTCAAAAGAGGGGGTGCCGACATGAAAAACCAAATCTCCAATGCGCCCGGGTCGCAAGGCCAAAGCTTCACAAGGATATCCATGTTGCAATAGCATTTGTATGGCCTTGTAGCTGTAGCGCTCAGGATTGCTGGAGGCACCAATAAGCAGGGTTTTGGGTCGCATGATGCAAATCTAAGGGTGTGCTTCGAAATAAAAAAGGGGTCGCGACGGATTGCCGAGTAATCCTCTTTTTGACCCCGCTGAGCCCACGATTGACATTCCATTTCTAGTCCATTTCTGGCCTTTTTTTGAGCTCAAATTGATGTTGTGCATCGGCCGTTGTTTCTTACCTTTGGCCGATAGGTGTGTCGCACTGTTTGAGAGCCTTAACGCAAGCACACCCCAGATTGATACGTATGAAAAGCAATTTTAATTTGGCCGCCTCTGTCCTGATGGCATGGTTGGCATGTTCGATTTTATTCAGTGCTTGTTCGGTGAACAGGGATTTTATTTTTAGAGCACACGAGGATTTTGTATTCAACTCACAGTTGCCTGACTCGAGCAATACAGATTTCAAGATCACAGCCAACAGCATTCTGCAATTTGACTTGTATACCAACGAGGGCGCCCTCGTGTTGGAATTCACCACAAGTGACGTGCAAAGAACTACTATCAATGCGGTACAAGCGAATTTTTATCAGGTCCAAAGCGACGGTTTTTGTGAATTTCCGGTGATCGGGAAAATAGATGTGGCAGGCCTCAGTATTCCCGAATGCCAGGAGAAATTGGAACAGGCGTATAGCGGACAATTTATTAAGCCATATGCCATCGTCAAAGTGGTCAATCGCCGGGCTCTCGTTTATTCTGGTCAACGTGGTCAGGGTTCCGTAGTGCCACTCATCAATCCCAATGTCACCTTGCTCGAAGCATTGTCTATCGCAGGTGGTTTGGGTCAGGATGCCAATGCCTCCAAGGTGCGTGTATATCGCATAGTGAATGGTCAACAACAGATGTACTCCTTTGATCTTTCCAAAATTGAAGGCTTACACAATGCTTATTTTATTATCCAAAATGGTGACATCATTCACGTTGAGCCAGTACCTCAAATAGCACGCGAAGTGCAACAGGATATCTTACCCTTTGTGCAAATCGTGTCCAGCTTGGCCATCATCGTAGGGGTATTTACCAGGGTAATCAACTAATCGAAAAGCACATTTGCTCGACAACAGTGACATAGCCAAGGCCAAAGAATATCGTGATCGTCTCACGAATTTTTCAAATGAATTTGATTTCGGCCTTTTCATACACATCTGTCGCAAATCATTGCTGTGGGTAATAGCATGCATCGTATTGTCCCTGTTTTCGGCGTTCGTGTATTTGCGCTACACACCTCGAACGTATGAATCCAAAGCGATAGTGCAATTGGCAGAGGAGGGCAATGTGGATAAGATTTTGGATGTCGCCGCCCCTGAAGAGGACAACAAACCCGAAGCCAAAGTGGAATTATTGCGCTCCAAATTGCTCCTTGGACGCACTGTGAAAGAAATCCCACTTGGTATAAGTTATTTTGCCAAAGGTCAGATCTTAACCACAGAGCATTACGTGAGTTCTCCTTACCAAATCGATGTATTGGAACTCACCAACGTACTTATTCAGGATCAACCCATCCAGATTTCATTTCAATCGCAACAGGAGTTTACCATCGCTTACAACGGTCAAACCTATGATCATTGCCTGGTGGGTAAAGAAATATCGACGATCGATTTTAAGATTTTAGTCGGCATTATCGATTGGGAACAATTGTACAAAAACGATGAGGAATACGATCTCTATTTTGTCTTCAATTCTACCAATGCATTGGTCGCGCGGTTCTACGAAAATTTGAATGTGCGCATATTGAGCAATACGGCCAAAACCATCGAAATCAGTATCCAAGATCGCAACCCATACATCGCACGCGACTTTGTGAGAGCGCACAGCGCAGAATTTATCTCTTTTGATCTGGAAAAAAGAAGACGCAGCGATGACAATGTTTTGGCCTTCTTGAACGAACAAATTGATACGGTGTACGCCAGTCTGAAACGTACCGAAATCCAACTGAATAGCTACAAACAGTCCAATAAAATAAATGATTTGGATGTGACCAGCGGCATGTATCTGGGGCGCTTGAGTGAATATGACAACGAAATTCTGCAGACCCAAATGGAAGAGCGTTTGCTCAATGATGTCGAAGTACTCACCAAGAAGTCAAGGTCCGATGTAGAGATATACAACCTCATTCCTTTGGTGGCGGGCAGCAAATACGAGAATGCCTTGTCCAATCTGCTCAATAACTTATCGGAGTTGATGCTCGCGTTGGACGAAACGCTGCTCTCACACACGATTGACAATGAGCGTGTCAAAACGCTGCAAAATCAAATTGATATTCAAAAGCGTGTGATCTTACAAACGATCGCAGCGCTGAGGGATCAAATTTCGCAGCGTAAACAGACGTTGGATGGGAAATTGTCACAACTGGAGGGTGAGTACTATTCCATTCCTCAAAAGGAACTTGAGTTTGCACGACTGCAACGCCTCAGCACCATCAATGAGAAGTATTATACGCTGCTGCTTGAAAAATCCATTGAATATAAAATTTCGAAGGAGGGTTTTGTAAGCAATAATCAGATTTTAGATGAGGCCAAAACCCCTGCCACTCCCATTGCGCCGCGCCGCAATATGGTGCTGTTTACGTTTTTATTAATCGGGTTTTTTGTGTCC
>JAIYCK010000116.1 GCA_027488055.1 Flavobacteriales bacterium
CCTTGTATTTTTCATTCAGATGTTTGACATGGTATACCTTGCTTTCATTTAAACTAAAATACCCAATAGTGGTGATCGACTTGGGCGATTTGAGATTGACCAAATCCATTTGCGCCTGCGCACATAAGCTTAAATGAAGCAGGCAAAAAAGAAAGGAGTAAACCGGTTTCACTGTGTTGTTTAATTCGTGCCAGCAATATACGAAATTACTTGGATGGACTTTTCATATTCATTGTTCTAGTTGCGTCCAATTTGAATTAATTGCACAGAATAGAAGATCAAATTCTCTTCTTATTTAGTCTTTGTTCGAAACACGCGGATCATTCGTTTGTGGTATGTTTTAAATTTCAGCTAACATGGTAATCTGCTTTGTAAACTTCGGTGCAAGTGAAATATCTGCCAACGTCCATGCGCGTCTTTCACTTCTTTTAAAACTGAAAATAAATAAACGGATGCAGATCAGCAGAAGAGAACTGATACATTACGATGATAGCGATGATACAAACTAGGCCGATGAAAGGGTAGGGCAATGAAGCGAATTTCGTTCGATAGGATTCCTTCCATGATTCTGGCAACCAGTGGATGAGCATGCCCATTGCAAATAATGTAAATACTTGCCCATAACCCCACAGCACAGCAGGCGCTACAGTCCAATCCATGTGCAGGAATATGCGTTGCAACATTCCGGTCGCGGCCATAAACTCTCCTGCAATATCATGGGTCTCATTCAAATCCGACCATCCCGTGTTGCTTCCCGCTCTGAACCATACGCGCGTGAAAGTGATGAACGAAAAGGTCAAAAAGATGCCCCAAGCTCGATTATACCACTTGGTTTTGTCTTTCCAAGGACTGAATTGGTTCCAGTATTTGAATAGCACCAAGGCCATCCCATTCAATCCGCCCCAAATCAAAAAATTCCAGCTCGCACCATGCCACAAGCCACCGATCAGCATGGTCAACATCAGGTTGATGTTGGTTTGAATCGGGTTGCGAACAATGGGGTAGAGCTGACTCAACAAAAACAACAGTAATATCACCGCACTCGACACAGACAATACCATCCACGAACCGCTCATGGCTGTGAAAAGTCCAATAAAAATGGCAGTGATAACATAGCTTCCAATGCTGCCGCCTTGATTACCACCCAAAGGGATGTACAAGTAATCGCGCAACCAATTGCTCAAACTCATATGCCACCGCCGCCAGAACTCTGCTACGCTGGTCGCTTTATATGGTGAATTGAAGTTCTTGGTAAAATGAAAACCCATCATCAAAGCTACGCCAATCGCGATGTCAGTATAGCCCGAAAAATCTGCATATACTTGGAGGCTATACGCAAAGATGGCCATCAAATTTTCGAATCCCGTATAGACTTCCGGATGCACGAATACGCGATCGATGAAGTTGACAGCGAGGTAATCAGCAAGTATGAATTTCTTCAATAAACCATTTAAAATCCAGAATATGGCCAACCCCCATTCATGTTTGGTGAGATGATAGGTTTTGTAAAGTTGTGGAATGAGATCGGTGGAGCGCACGATGGGACCCGCCACCAATTGCGGAAAGAAAGTGACGAAAAAGGCGAAATCCGTAAAACGTTTGACGGGCTTCAACACGCCTTTGTATACTTCAACGGTGTAGGAGATGCTTTGAAAGGTGAAGAAAGAAATCCCAATGGGAAGAATGATTTTGTCAATGTCGAAACTTGTGCCGAAGAAACCATTTGACCAATGGCTCAAATGATTGAAAACAGCATGCTGAGTGCCAAAGGTCTGATTGTATAAATCGGTAAAGAAGTATGCGTATTTGAAATAAAAGAGAACCCCCAGGTTCATAGCAATGCTCGCTACCAACCACCATTTGCGGTGAATGGGATTGCGCGTAACATAGATGCGCTTGCCCACCATAAAATCCCACCCACAAGTAAATAGCAGCAGGATGAAAAAGAGGCCTGTGGTCTTGTAATAAAAGAAGATGCTTGCAACGAACAAAAACGCATGGCGCAGGGTGCGACGTCGATAGACCAATCCGTCGATCAGGAGCACCACTCCCAAAAAAATCCAGAAAATAGTATCGGTAAATACCAGCGGCCGCTGTGGATCAAAAGCAAAAAATGCCCACACGTTGTGAAGAAAATGAGTCAGAAATTCGATCATGCTATTTTGCGCGCTACCAATAAATATCCCAAAGACCAATTGTAAGCGAATTTGGAATTCCGAAGGCGGTACATGCGAGTATTTATCACGATTTTTCTCAACACTTTGAAACACCGATAACGCCACCCATGTGACCATCGTTTGTTGAGCATATCCAATTGGATGTCGGCGTATCCACCGTATGATTGGAGTTCAATCACCTCCAAACCATGCGCAACACAAAGATGTTTCAAGGCTTCTTCGGTAGCATGAAAATATTCTTGCGGAGGGTGGCTCATCCAATAATTAAATGGAGTGGTGACGATCAGGTGCCCATCGGGTTTAAGGTGCTGACTCATGGATTGAAAAAGGTGAAATGGATTCTGTACATGCGCCAATACGTCGGAGCATAAAATGGAATCAAAGCGCTGGTTCAATTGCCAGGAGCTATTCAAATCAACCGATTCATCGATGTATTGGACATCCGCCGCATAGCTCTTGTGGTCGATCCCGTAGTGGGATTCCACAAATGGCGCGCATATTTCATAGTAGGGCACTTGCCCGCATCCGACATCCAACAAATCCCCTTTGAGATAACGCTGGAACGCAGGTACATACGAGGCCAATTGGCAATGGACCACGTGCAAGGATCCCCCATAAAGGCCCGCTTCGTTCGGTACAAATTGATCGCCTTTTAGAATGGTGATCGTAGGTTGCCATTGTGTTTTCTGTTGCATCTAAGGCAAATTTAGGTGAACGAGGCAAACAGCTCTTTTTTTTTGAAATGTTAAAGTTTTGATCGCTTTCATTGCTCTTACATTAAATTCGCGCCGCCTTCTTGATTTATACAAATTATATTTAAATGATAAAGTTTATTTTTTCAGCCGCCCTTGCAGCTACATCGTTCACATTTTTCGCACAGGTGAATCCGACATCTGCAGAAGAAACCAATATGAAAACATTGGCAGCAGTTCAGGACACAGGCTGGGCAGTAAGCGGCCTTGTTAATATTGGCGCTACGGGCACAATGTTTAGTCAATGGGCTTCAGGTGGTATCAATAGCATTGGTGTAAACGGATTGTTCAATGGACAAGCCAATTATCGCAAAGGCAAAAACGCATGGGATAATAACGTGGTCATAGGCTACGGATTGTTGAAGCAAGGTTTCGAAAGCAATGTGCCATGGGTTAAAACGGATGACCGTTTTGACTTGACTTCAAAGTATGGTCGTCCATTGAATGCCAAATGGAATTATGCTGCATTATTGAATTTGAATTCACAATTTTCACCAGGTTTCGCCACTGGAGGCGATGGTCGTCCAGATCGCACTGCTAAAATTTCTGACTTCTTGGCCCCTGCGCGTGTACTTTTCGCTATTGGATTGGATCACAAGCCGACTTCAACTATTTCTGTTTTCATCTCACCAATCACATACCGTGGTATTTATGTAGGAAACGAAAATTTGGCCAACGCGGGTGCTTTTGGGGTTGAAAAGGCGGTATATGATACGGAAGGGAATATCATCACTCCAGGCGAACACTTGAGAAATGAAATGGGGGCCTATGTGCGGGTCAATCACAATCAGAAATTTTTGGGTGAAAAATTAAATTGGACCAATAAATTGGAACTATTCTCTAATTATTTGGACAACCCACAAAATATGGATATCAACTTTGAGTCTATTGCCGCTTATAAAGTGACGAAGAACATTGGTATTAGCTTGTCATTGCAATTGATTTATGACGACAACACGCAGTTGAGTAAAGGTGAATTCACAGACAATAATGGAATCACTCGCCAAGATATTGGTCCTGGACTACAATCCAAATATGTGATGAATGTTGGTTTTGTAAGAACTTTTTAATCGGATAATGTGCCTTCATTACCGTTTATTGCGAACCCCTTGATTTTTCAAGGGGTTTTTTATTTTGATGTGTGATGCTATGGAAAACTCTTTCACTTTTTGCTAGGTATTGAGGCATAATATGGTGCTTGTTTAGTGGAAATGGCGGGCGGGCCGAAGGCCCGCCCGCAAGATCCTCCATTTCAAACGAAACCTATATATGCAACACAACGAACTTCATACTCCGCCATTCGCGATCTACCAAAACCCGAATGAAATAAATTCCACTTGGATAGTGACTGGTGTCTACCTGGGTGGTGCCTGCATTCAATTTTAATTTTTGCAGTAATTTACCACTGTTGTCAGCAATGAAAATCTCAGCCATGTCAGCACTACACGTGATCCAAAGCGAATTATCGGCTGGATTGGGATAGCATGACAAGCGTATTTCAGCTGATGCTTCGTCTGTTATTGGAGTGATAGGAACTACCATTTGTGTTTCTTCGGTGTCTTGGGTTACTTCCTGCCAATCATCTTCGTGACAGCCGGGCGCCTCGATGTATTGACTCACAATGCGCAAGAGAATGGAGTTGAGTGTTTCTACTTTGTATTTGTCGGTTGACGGTGCCGTATGCGGATTGCCAATGCCACTGTGGTTGGTCAGAAACACGTAGGTCCCATTCGTCGCAAGAGCGATCGATCGCATCAAATATTCCATGCTCTTGTCAAATTCATAACCTCCGCCACTCGCTACCAATGGCACAATACGAATGCCTTTGGCAGCTGCAGTGGACATCGCTTTCTTCAATCGCAACCGATGCGCTTCGGAACTATGCGGCGGGGCATCTAAGATCAAGAACATGATACGCGCACGAGCTGATTTTCTCCAATTCATCTGATCGATACTGGCTATCAATGCGTCGTCCACAGCTTCGGGTCCATCGCCTCCGCCATTGGCTGATTGATTTTGGATGAATTGCATGGTTGTTTCCATATTGGCGGTCAACGACGAAGCTCGAGTGACATATTCATCCCCGTGATCTCGATAAAATACGCTGCCTGTATGCAGTGAAACGGCGTGTTTTTCTTGAATTTGCTGCAATACATCGGTCAATTCGTCCTTCAAGTAAGATATCTCATCTCCCATGGATCCGGTGGCGTCTACTGTGAACACAATATCCACTTGCTTCTTTACATCGCATGGTTGGCGCAATTTCACATGATTCACACCACGCGAAAATGGCTTGGGTTTTTCGATCCACTCGCTGTCCTTGCCACTTTCTACTTTCAATCGTATCGCGGATTTTGATTCTTTAGCCTGTAACATGCTGCTCCACAGCTCTGCTTTGCCTGTATTGTCTGTGTGCGTTGTCCAGAGCACTTCACCTGCTTCATTGGTGAGCGAGCACGTGGCATCAATAATTGGGAATCCTTGTTGATTGCGAACCACAACACAATAACGGTCGTGCATCTTGATTTGCCACATATCTTGGTAATTTTTCAATTCAGATCGGAAGAGCAC
>JAIYCK010000264.1 GCA_027488055.1 Flavobacteriales bacterium
CTGCCGCGTTCACCTTCACCAAAAACGATTGGCTATGTGGAATATAACGTGAAGCGCTACCCGTGTTGTTGGCGGCATTGCGGAATTTATAGCTCGATGTATTGCGATCGTATACATAGTACACTTTTGGACCAGTAAGGTTGGCTGATACCAGATTCCAATCCACCTCACTTGGGTATGGATTTGTCATCAAATTCCAACCATCGTTCAACAAGCCGCCACCCACTGTGGTCGTATAGCTCAAATTTTGTGTGATGTTGCCTGTTCTAATTTGACCGAACAAATCAATGGTTTGAATAGCACCTTGCATCCAAACGAAGTATCCACGGTCATTCTCCAAAGCGGTTGACACGTTGGCAATGCCTTCATATCCGTTGTTGGAACTACCCACAGTAGCTTCGTTATACAATCGGATATTATTGAAGGAACTAGAAGGATAGTCCGATCCTGCGAACCCAGTGGTGATGATATCATCATTCCAAGCGGCAGCCGTTTGACTTTGAAGAGGGCAACCCAAATTTACGTAAGCACCGTAAGGGAAAGGAATTGAAGGAATATGTCGAATGAGGTTGATATTATTGATTACAGAGGCCGCAGTGCTGATAGTTCCAATAGAGCCTGTGACCGATCCATTGGAAAAGATCGTCAATTTGCCATTGGCATCTAGGTTACCTTCTTGTGGAGTGACAACGCCGTGAGCGATGACATCCGCCACACAAGTAACAGTAGAGCCGTCGTTATCAATTTTCAAATTATTGAACGTTGTGGCTTGTGAACCAAGCAGCGCCTGATTTAGATTGCCTTTGAAGGTGACTGTGCCAGTGCCAGCAGTATATGCGCCGTTGTTGATCCAGTTACCAAATACTTTCATGTTGCTCGATCCTTCTGTGATAGTGCCACCACTATTGATAGTAATATCTTGACAAATCCACATTCCCGAATTGGTAATGTTATGTCCATTTTGGATAACGAAACGGGAATAGCGACCCGGATATGCTGGCTGTGTAACCCCTGCTACCTGCTTACTCCACACATTGGAAGCTGATGGGGCACCGCTCGTTTGGCTGTACCAAATTTGACGGCAACCTTTTTGGGACACTTGGATGTCGTCCATTCGCAATTTATTAGCCTGACTAGCCGTGTACTTGAATCGAGTACCGAAATATTTGATTTCAGCATAGGTAGCATCTGTGCCTGTACCAGCTGAAACAAGTCCATCAAAATCGCCATCTGGATCCACTCGCAAGGTCCATGTGCCATTGTCTGCAAGAACTACCTCAATACCTACTTTGGCTCCGCCATTGAGGTTGTTGAGCCATTCATAGGTGCTGCCTATGATCAATGAGGAGTATGCATTGTTGGTCACGCGATACAATCGAATGAACTCATCGGTGCCACTGGTCGGAGCAGCAGTCTGGTCAATCACCACTGCATATCCATCTACAGTGGATGAAAACAGATTTGATTCATTGGCAGCTAGGAAAACCTGAAAGTTATTGTTTGCTGAACAATCATCTTGGAATTTCAAATTGAAGCGCCACGTAGTGGTAGCTCCCGGTAAACACACATCGTCCAAATCGTACACAATGCTCGATGTGCCATTGGTACTTTGAGTGCTGTGGTGTAGGCTGTTCGTGCCATTGATCGGTGCATCGTTGTCAGCATTCCAAGCCGTTCCAGTGGTGATCCAGCCTGTGGTGCCGCCCGTTTCAAAATCCGCATTCAAGAGCATATCATAGCCCATATTGTCATCTACCAATGTCAAGGCATATGCATTGGGAGCTCCAACGTAGGCGTTGTTGCCTCCAGTGGCATTTTGCAATTGAAAGTTAAGTGAGGCCATGTCGTCGCACAAGTCATTGTTATCTGGATCGATGTACACAAACTTGGAGGTATTGTCATTTGCTGCCCATGTGAGCGTGATGGTGGTATAACTTGGAGCATATGCTGTGGATGCAGCTGTGCCACGTCCAATGCGACCAGCATCACCAGAGGTCAGCACCAAATCAACTGTGGATGCTACACTATTGGAAGGATTGTAGATTGCCACTTCAATTATTCCGTTGCCTGCAAGCGCTGCATCTTCAGACAGCGTGCCTGTAGTTGGTCCTTGAATTGCAAAATAGGTGCTTGGAGGAAGCGCTCTGAAGCGAATGTTGTCAAACTCTGCGGCCACTCTTGCTGCTGCGCCAGAGCTGTGCATGGCCTGCAAACCGATGTAACCGCTAGCAGCAGGAACAATGGTATTGTCAGTCACATTGCCATGATTGATTGTTGCGGATGTTTCGGGGCAGCTTAGTGGCGTAGCCGAAGATTGTGCAGTAATGGTAGTGGTCGGTAAGGTCGAGGAGTACAATGTCCATACCCCGTCTTGGGTACGAGTGATTTTGTAAGCTACACCGAAGTCAAATAAGCCATTGGAAATTCCTGTACTTGACGTGAAAATCGTAGTAGCTACGCCATCATTGATACGCTGTAAACGCACATACGTGGTTAGATCTTCCCCCATTATGAGCCGATACCCATCTACGGTCGCTGATTCCAAATTGGATTCATTGGCATAGAGCCAAAACGTTTGTTGGTTGGTCCCGCTGTAGTTGATACCCCCGCTGAGATCGTTGCGACCCATCCAGAAATACCATTCTTGTTGTGCATCCCACGTAGCGATTTGCGAGGCAATGCTTTGAGTACCTGCGCCAGATGCAACATTCAATTGCAAGGTTTGCGTGCGAGTGGATTCTGTGCCCAACAAGCCACTGCAACGACTGTTGTTAACGACTATAAAATTGCCTGTATCTCCTGTCCAAGTTGGAGAACTTGTAGAAGCACCGTCAGTGAAACTATCATTGACTTCGTACTCGAAATACGCCTTGTAGTTGGCCCCACCATTGTTGAGGTATTTTGTAGTGCCGCAACCTGCAGTGGTTTCTGCACCCGTGTATTCATAATATACTTCAACGATGTACGTGCCCGCACTGGTGAGCCCTGTGATCAGGTTGGCACCCGAATTGGCCTGCCACATTTGATCCCCCGTATTGCTTACATCCTGACAACCCGCGTTGCCAAATTCGCACAAGAAACTCAAGGTCAAAGGGGTAAACGCTCCAGGTGCATCGCACGTACGATATACCCTGTAAAACAGCGTAGGCGCACATGCATTGCCACCGCCATTTTTATACGTCCAAAACTGCGCGTAATCCATGGTTAAGCTACCACCGTTGCTGTAGCGACCCAAGTAGGCATTGTTCAACTCAGTAGCTATCGCGGCGCCAGATATTTTGTGGTATCCGCCATAACTAAAGCCGACACCTGCTTTGTAGTTATCCCAAGTCGCATGAGCGTTTTGAAGGATGAAGAATAGAGCAAGGGTGGTGACTAACTTAAAATTTTTCATTTTAATACAATTAAAGTTGACTATTTCTACGGATATAGGGAGAACAAAGATACAACCAATTTCGTGAAAGTGAGCCTTTTGAACAATTCTTAGTATGTGGATAACACTCTATTAAGACGCTTAATCAACATGTTTATTTTCAATATTATACACGGACCAAATTCCATCTAAAACCGAAATAATACATCCGTCCGAATACGGGGCCCCAAATCAAGGAACTATCAAAAGAAGCATCGTTGGGATTTTCTGCCGACACAATTGGGTCGTGCACCATGAAATTGGTGAGGTTTTCTCCACCAAAGTACACTTCAAAAGCATGGTTGAAAACCCTTGTTATTTGCGCATTCAACTGAAAATAGGATTGACTGTAGGTTTGTCCCATCCCATCGTCCAAGTGCATGTGCATGGTATGGCTCATAGGAATGCGTTTGCTGCTGATCCACTGCCCTGTAAAATCAAAGCTCCATTTAGCACCTTTTGGGGTGGGTTTGGTTTCATATGCAAGGTTTAAAAATGCCCTGTGTTTATTGAGTAGCGGCTTATCGAGCCTGCCAGAAGCGTAATCGGTTTTCACCTCCAGCCAACGATAGGCCATTCGTACATCCAATCGTCTGACGGGAGTATACTGCGTCTCGATCTGCACCGAGTGACTATAGCTTTCTCCTTGCAGATTATAAATCTGAACGAATTCAGGCGTTTCAAAGTCGACCACCACTTGTTTCGAAAAATTGGTGCGGTAGGCATCGACCGAAAGGCTTGCTTCTCGGTGGGCTATTTTGAATCTATTGGACCAAATTAAACCTGTATTCCAGGCCACCTCCATGTCCAAATCGCTCATATTCAGCGGGCGATCTGTGCTGCCCACTATGCTGCGATTGCCTGCTAACATGCCCACATTGTCCATTAGGATATTGGCTACGCGTCGACCTTGCCCGGTCATAAACTTGAGAGAAGAAGTTTCCGATATACTCCATCTCGCATGCAATCGAGGCGTGTAAAAAATGCCATACAAATTGTGCGCATCTGCCCGACCTCCAATCACCACAATCCATTTTGGACGTGGATTCCAGGTATACTCTGCAAATGCCCCGAAGACTTGTTCATTCCTCGAATTGGCTAAGCTATTTAGTGCGATTGGCGGGAATGACTCAAAATAAATTCGCTCTGCATAATCATCTACAACCGCTGTGAGGCCAACCACATACTTATGTTGATCCGAACGGATACGGGACGCAAACAAAAGGTTCACCCGTGCAAAGAGCTGATTCCCTTTGTAACTGCGAAACCCAAAATTCCCACGCTGCTCGTGCCTCAGCGCACTGACTTGCGAGCCAAAACTCTGCCATTCCTTGCCGGGGAAAACATATCCAACCTTAGAGGAAACCTCGTACCGTTGCGTAATGATATTGACTCCCCAAAGCTGGGAACGGATGGCATCGGATGGCTCATAATCGCGCTGACCGCTGGTGTTACGCAGATAGGTATAGGTATGAGCAAATTGTCCACCCCAACCCTTGGACGACTTCCATCGCCAATCGTTGCGTGCGATGAGGTTGGTGAAAAGCGGATTGTCCAAAAAACCGTCACCGTTCATGTCCGTGCGCAGCGAACTATACGCTCCATGTGCAAGCAGCGAAGTGCTCCAAGCTGGGTCGATCTTTTTGCTTTTTGGATTGAGTATCACGTTCAATTCTGTGCGACCACCGCTACCGATATAGCCGTTGATGAAGAGTGGCTCTGCATTGTCAGGATTTTTATGTGCGACATTGATTTGACCCGCAATCGACTCATACCCCGCTGTTACTGAGCCAGCCC
>JAIYCK010000097.1 GCA_027488055.1 Flavobacteriales bacterium
GTTTTTCGTGTTGATAACAATAGCTGCTAAGGTTCAATATTTTGTTTTTACATCTTTCTCCGGCTTTCGTGATCCCATTGCATTGGGCGGATTCTGTTGCTTTATTTTCACCCTTGTCATTCGTGTCGATTTTTTTCCATGACCAACATACGCAACACACGTTGCGTAATGGACCGGTTAATCAGAATGTACCATTGAACAGCCCATTCATCGGTTGCCTGCATGACGTATCATGGTTGTTTTACTTTGGTTGTTTTGAGGGGAGTGATATTGCCCTCGCCAAAGTAATCAATCGAGACGAGGTGACCTTGTTCGTCATAGTTTTTCCATTCACCGCTCCAAAGTCCATTGGAGAATTGGCCTTCACTGCGCACACGGCCGTCTTCGTAGTAATATCTCGCCAGGCCATTGTATTTGCCTTTGATTTTTTTTGGTAGTTTTCCTTTGAGTTGGCCGTTGCGGTAATACTCCGCAACAGTTAGCAGCTGGTCATTTTTTGTCACGTTTATCCCAACTACATTTTCAAACGAGTCTTTTAGGATTTTTGTAATAAGACTATCCGATCGATTGACAAAGTATTCTGCGATATACGACTCGTATTGTCCAGTATACTCAGTATACGTGGTGTCGCTTCCTTTCTGCAAGTCTACAATTATTTGATTGTCAAACTTGATTACTTCGATGTCTGACCGTTGGGTTTGCTCGCAATACTGCAGCATTAAGAGCAGCCCACATGTCGCAATTAGTTTCATCGTTCTTGATTGTATAATCTTGCATGCAGGCAGCACGCTTATTCATTTCCTGGCTATGATCGTAAATTAGTTGTGCATGTTCGTCTTTCAAGCGGATCGCAAGTATAATGAATGACACCTGATATTCCTGGATTTATTGATTAACGGCATTCACGACTCTTATAGGCGTGATTTTGATTTTCATGAAAGGGTAATATGGCAAACTTGAAAGCTTTGAGTGAACATCTTCTGGATCCGATGCCATCATAACAATAAATATTCCCGACATATCCATTTTGATAAAGGTGTCTAGAATCGTTCCAGCCTCTTCGAGCTCTTTCACAGCCTCTTGCTCTTTTGGCAGCAGAGTCATTCTTGTATCGTTGTCCAATCCTTCTAAAAGGATATCAAGCATGAATTTTTTCATTTGTAATGGTAATTTGAGGTCTCATTATATCACTTCCGAAAAGTGAGTTGGTCAATTTCTTAGCGCTCTGTGATCATCGCGTCCTTGACTTTCAAGGAACGAACTCCGCCTTGGTATGAATATCTGAGTTCCGGATTCGATTTAGCCTACGCTCCACCTATCGCGGGGATCAATAACTTGATGTCCTTCCAAGGCATTTCAAACATCGCGGCAACGGCCTCATTGGTGAGGGTGCCATGATACATATACACACCGTGTTGGAATCCCACATGATTTTTGACCAAATTGGCGATGCCGCCTTCGTCACCGATACTCAAGAGGATGGGCGCAAAAATATTGCTCAAGGCATAACTGGCGGTCCGCGATACGCGAGAGGCGATATTGGGCACGCAATAATGAATCACGCCGTGCTCTTTGAAAATGGGTTTTTCATGGGTCGTCACCCGAGAGGTCTCAAAACAGCCGCCCTGATCAATGCTAATGTCGACAATCACGCTGCCGTATTTCATGTTCGATACCATGTCCTCATTGACCACGATCGGCGTTCGGCCAGCGCTGGTATGGATGGCGCCAATGGCCACATCGGCTGTCGCCAAGGCATTGCGCAATTCGGAGGGTTGAATGGTGCTGGTCCAAAGACGCAGTCCCAAATCATTTTGGATGCGTCGCAGTCGATACGTGCTGTTGTCGAAAATTTTGACTGAAGCGCCCAATCCATTAGCAGCGCGAGCGGCGAATTCAGCGACTGTTCCAGCGCCAAGGATGACAACTTCAGTGGGTTTTACCCCCGAAATGCCGCCAAACATGAGTCCTTGGCCACCGTGGTTGTGACTTAAGTAATCAGCGGCGATCAGCACAGCCGTGTTGCCAGCTATTTCGCCCATGGCACGCACCACAGGATAGATATCGGTGTCGTCCTTGATATAATCCCATGCAATGGCCGTGATCTTACGCTGCACCAAGGCTTTCATCATTTCACCCTTTTGAGCAGGCAAGTGAATGGCCGATATCAGGGTCTGCTTGCCGGGCATCATTTCAATTTCTTCCAAACTGGGCGGAGCTACTTTCATGATGATCTCCGAGCGGAACACTTCCTCAGGGTTGTACACAATGCGCGCACCGGCTTCGCTGTAGTCGTGATCTTGGAAGTTGGAGGCCTTGCCTGCGTTGGTTTCCACCACCACCTCGTGACCATTGCTGACCAATAAGGCCACGCTTTCAGGCACCAAGGCTACGCGACGTTCTTGAATGGAGGTTTCTTTGGGAATTCCAATGGTCAAGCGTGAATGACGACTAGATACGGCCAACAATTCTTCTTGTGGCATCAATGCGGCTTCTTGAGCGAGCGCTTTTTTTACATCCATAGTGAATTGAAAAATAAAAGCATGAGAATGTCAGCAATTGGATACACGCATGAGGCAAGCCGAGCCGAACTTTTTGCTGTTTCTAAGCCTTGTAAAGATACGTTTTTTTAAGGTCTGTAAAAAGGGGGTACGGTGCGTTTTGATCAAATCTTTGTTAGAAAGGGTGATAAAAAGCATTTGGGCACTTGGAAAAAGCGTTTTAATTTGCAGCCCAAACCATACCAAACCAAATTAATACATATCTACATGGCACACAGCGAAGGTCATTCTTCTACAGAGCGCACGATTCTTTGGATCATTTTGCCTGCAACAATTGCAGTGAGTCTTTATTTCACCAAACAAAGCCACGGCCATGAGTCCAATCGCACCGTGCTCGACGGGAACTTGGGCGATATGCGCAAGAAGGAAGTAGTTGAGCCTGCCAAACACGAGGAGGCACATGGTGCTGATACCTTGCACTTGGATACAACACATGTGGAGCACACCGCGAAAGAAATGGAAAAGGAGCATGTGCAAGACCATACTCCAGCTAAGCATTGATCCGATTCATTCGTTTCTTTGATACAAAATTAAGAGCTGCTTCTGCGGCTCTTTTTTATTGCAATAAGACTTCTCTCGCCGCGATCACTGGGCCTTAGTATATAAATTGAATGGTGCGTTGGTCAACCATGTCCTCGATTCGAACTTCGACAAACTGTGTGATGAGAGGTCGAACCACTGCGGGCCATTCGATAAATACATACGCATTTTGATGCAGGTATTCTTCAAATCCAATGTCCAACGCTTGATGGGTGTGTTCCAGTCGATACAAGTCGAAATGCAGCATTTTGCAGTTGTTGTGACCGTTGTATTCATTGACAATGGAAAACGTTGGGCTCGACATCTCATCTGCTCCTAGATGGGCGCAAATGGCCCGAATGAGAGTTGTTTTGCCCGCACCCATACCGCCTTCTAATAAAACTACCGTGGGTGTGGGAAAGGCTTCACCAAACCATTGTGCAATGGCGATCAAATCGTCCGGGTGATGCGATATAAAAGTCTTCACGTTATTTTTTCTTAAGCACGACAAATGGAATCAAGACTTCTTCCAATGATATGCCTCCATGCTGGAAGGTGTTTTGATAGAAGTTGACAAATTGGTTGTAGTTATTGGGATATACAAAGAAGTCGTCGTTTTGTGCAAAGATATACGAGGTGCTGATGTTGCTTTTGGGCAAAAAGGCTTCGGCGGGATTGCGCACTTCAAAGACTTCTTTGGGATTGTAATTCAAATTACGTCCTGCCTTGTACCTCAAATTGCTATTCGTGTTGCGATCACCTACGACTTTCACAGGATTTTTAACCCGCATGGTTCCATGGTCGGTTGTGATGATGAGCACTGCATCTGTTTCGGCTACCTTTTTGAGGATATCCAATAGCGGTGAATGGTCAAACCAACTGGCTGTTATACTTCGGTAAGCTGCCTCGTCGTCGGCCAATTCTTTGATGACCTCCATCTCGGTGCGCGCATGACTGAGCATATCCACGAAATTATAAACGATCACATTGAGCTTGTTTTGAAGCAAATTACTGAAATGATCATTGAGCTTGCGGCCTGCGTTGAGATTGGTGATTTTATTGTAACTGAACTTAAAATCAAAACCCAATCGCTTGAGTTGTGCGGCCATCAATTCTTCTTCGTGCATGTTCTTGCCACCCTCTTCATCCTCATTGAGCCATAGGTTTTTGTGCAAGCGTTCGATTTCGCTCGGCATCAATCCTGCGAACAGCGCATTCCGCGCATAATGTGTGGCTGTGGGCAAAATGGAATAGAACATTTCCTCACTTTCGACACGGTAGTATTCTTTGAGTTTGGGCTGCAAGGTTTTCCATTGGTCAAATCGCAAATTGTCGATGACCACCATAAAAACCGACTGATCATTCTGTTTTAAATAGGGCACAACCTTGTTTTTGACCAAGGTATGCGACATGACAGGTCCGTCCCCATTTTTGAGCCATCCCAGATAGTTGTTCTTAATGAACTTCACAAATTGATCGTTGGCCTCTTGTGTCTGGCTGGCAAATATTTGAGCCATGCCTTCGTCTTCAGTGCCTTGTAGCTCAATGCTCCAATGCACCATTTTTTTATAAAAATCCATCCATGTTTGAGCGTCCATACGGCTGCCCAATTGCATGGCTATTTCCCTAAATTCTTGTCGGTAATCGCTGTTTGTTTTCTCACTTATTAAACGCTTGTCATCCAAGTTCTTTTTAATACTGAGCAAGATTTGATTGGGATTCACAGGTTTGATCAAATAATCCGAAATCTTGCTGCCAATCGCATCCTCCATGATGTGCTCTTCCTCGCTTTTGGTAATCATGATCACCGGCAGCGTAGGATCGATTTCTTTGATTTTCTGCAAAGCCACCAAGCCATTAAGTCCAGGCATATTCTCATCTAAAAAAACGATGTCAAAATGCTGAGCTTTCACTTGGTCAATGGCTTCAGCGCCATTGTTGACAGTGGTCAGATGATACCCCTTTTTTTCGAGGAAAAGAATATGTGGTTTTAGCAAATCGATTTCATCGTCGGCCCAGAGAATTTTTTCTTGCATAGTGTAATTTTGAGTAGCGTTGGGCAAAGGTAGCGGATTGTCTTTATGCAGCCTGCGCCCCACCTACAACATCATTCTAAGGCAATTAGTATTCGGTCGTTCAAATATTCATGAAATAATCCCGTGGTTGGCTCCGCACTGCCTTAATTTTGAGGGGCAATCGTATAAACATGAATCAAAACAAGCGCAAAATCATCAATGATCCGGTCTATGGGTTTATCACCATTCGGCATCCATTTATCCTCGATCTGATTGATCATCCATGGTTTCAGCGCCTGCGTCGGATTGCCCAGTTGGGTCTTTCGCACTTGGTGTATCCGGGTGCAGTGCACAATCGCTTCCAACACGCCATTGGTGCAATGCATCTCATGCAGCTCGCCATTGACGAGTTGAGACTGAAGAAGCATGAAATTACCGATGAAGAAGAGGTGAGTTTGTTGGCTGCTGTATTGCTGCACGACATCGGACACGGCCCATTTTCACATGCCTTGGAATTTGCTCTGATTCAAGGATTGCACCATGAAGATATCAGTGAAGTGCTCATGCGTGACCTCAACCAGGAGTTGGGTGGAACACTTACCACGGCCATTGCCATTTTTAACAATGCCTATCCCAAACATTTTTTACATCAATTGGTGAGCAGCCAGTTGGATATGGATCGCTTGGATTATCTGGCGCGCGATAGTTTTTTCAGTGGGGTAGTGGAAGGTCAAGTAGGGGCCGAAAGGCTCATCAAAATGCTCAATGTGGTGGACGATCAATTGGTCTTGGAAGAAAAGGGTATTTACAGCATCGAAAAATTCATTGTAGCGCGACGCTTTATGTATTGGCAAGTGTATTTGCACAAGACCGTACTGAGTGCAGAGTATATGTTGGTGCATGTGCTGAGAAGAGCCTTGGAACTAGCGCAAAAGGATGTTGAATTGTTTGCCACACCTGCATTACGCACCTTCCTGTATGGAGCCTATGACAAAAAGAAGTTTTTGGCAGATCCTTTGGCGTTGAATGCGTATGCAGCGCTCGATGATTTTGATATCGCCACCTCATTGAAGGTATGGCAATCACATCCCGACAAGGTGCTCTCTGATTTATCGCGGGCTATCATGAATCGGGCTTTGTACAAAATTGAGTTGCAATCGGCCCCCATTTCGGAGGAGTATGAGTATGATACACAAAAGCGAATGAAGCTGCGCTGGAACTTGAATGATACCGAAGTGGGCTATTATGTATTCACGGGTAAGGTGGACAATCGAGCCTACAACCAAAACAAAGAGACGATTAATATTCTACGCAAAGATGGCACTGTAGCTGAAGTGGCTGCTATCAGCGATCAATTGAACTTAGCGGCGCTAAGCAATACAGTGGAAAAGTATTTCATCGCATACAAGAGCCGATGAACGTACTTGATCGTGCGTGATGATGGAAATTAAATGAATAGGGTGCGTATTCTTCTTAGAAGAACAACTCCTCGCCATCCTTGTCGAAGAAATGGTATTCAAGGAAACCATAATCGCTGTTGGCTTTGACTTCCAATTTGGTCTTGAATTTCTTGGACCAAATTTTCCGAGTGTTATTGAACCAGCCGCGGTTGAGATACGCTTCCACCATTGGGTGGACGGATAATTTGAGCATCGTGTGCTTGCCTGTTTCGACCAATACGCGCATCGAGTTCTCGATCTCGTCGGTGAAAAGAAGTGAACTTTGCACGTGTCCTTTGCCGTCACAGCTTGGACATTTTTCGATGGTCACGACCTCCGTAACGGGCTTCACACGTTCACGGGTAATTTCCACCACACCAAATTTACTTGGAGGAAGCACATTGTGCTTGGCTTTGTCTTCGCTCATTGCATCGCGCAGGGTATCCAGCAATTTGCGCTGATTATCCTTGTTTTGCATGTCGATGAAGTCGATGCAAATGATGCCACCCATATCACGCAATCTGAGCAGTCGCGCAATTTCGCGTGAACACTCAATATTGGTTTGCAGGGCGTTTTCTTCCTGGCTCTGGATGGAAGCGTTTTTGCGATTGCCGCTATTTACGTCGATTACGTGCATTGCCTCAGTGTGTTCCACGATAAGGTAAGCACCACTTTTGAGATTCACCTGCTTGCCAAAACTCTGTTTGATTTGACGGTGAATGGCGAATGTGTCGAATAGATCATCGCTTGGATGAAACTTCACGATGTTTTCCGAGTGTCCAAATGAGCGCAAATACGATTTTACTTCTTGAAAAATGGAATCTTCGTTCACATGGATGGCAGAGAAACGATCGCTGAGGATATCGCGAAGCAAGGAAGACGTCTTGTTGATTTCGCCGAGAATACGCTGAGGCGCTTTGGCGGTCTTGAGGTTCTTCTGCATCTCGTGCCAGCGGCTGACAAGATCACTGAGATCCTTATCGAGCTCAGTTACACTGGTGCCTTCCGCTTGTGTGCGGATGATTACGCCCATGTTTTGTGGGCGAATTTTATGCATCAAAGATTTAAGACGATCTCTTTCCACTTCATCGCTGATGCGATTGCTGAGCGAAACTTTATTGGAGAAAGGTACCAACACCAAGAATCGACCCGCCAAAGTGATTTCCGAGGTCAATCGCGGACCTTTTTGTGAGATCGGCTCTTTCGCAACCTGAACAGGCACTAGGGCCGATTGTCCAATGACATCCTTGATTTTACCGTCCTTGAAGATGTCAGGTTGCGCCTTGAATTGATACAAGTCGCCCGACTTTTGCTCACCATTGATGGTATTGCGTGTAAATTGGATCAGCGAGGCAAACTGCGGACCCAGATCTTGATAATGCAAAAAAGCATCTTTGCTGTAGCCGACATCCACAAAACATGCGTTGAGATGCGGCACTAGTTTTCTGACCTTGCCCAGATATACGTCACCTACCGCATACTCCTGATTCCGATGTTCACGGTGGAGTTCGATAAGGACTTTATCTTTCAGCAAGGCAAGGGCCACGCCTTTGGGCGTCGCATTGATAAAGAGCTCAAGATTGCCTGTCAAGATGAGTGCACCTTTAGAATTAGATTGAATGGCACATCCAAACCATGCTCCGCAAGGGAGTCACACACGTTGTGCCTTTAATTGCAAAGCAAGAGCAAGACATCGGACACATGTATGTCCGATGCCGCATAGCTTTGTTCATCATTTCAAAAAAATACTAGCGTACTTTTTTCTTGTGACGGTTCTTTCTAAGGCGTTTCTTTCTTTTGTGAGTGGCCATTTTATGGCGCTTTCTTTTTTTACCGCAAGGCATTGTCTATTGTATTTAATTTCTTATTAATTTCTATAATATATTGTTGCACATTGCTGACAACAAGACTATCATCGGTATGTCGGAGCAATTGCTCGTAACATTGTTTGGCTCTAGCCGGCAACTGCAGTCTTTCGCTGGTTTGACCCAGAAAAAACAGCGAATTGTTGTCGGTGCTATCTGCCATGACACCGCGTTCGAAGCATTCATATGCTCGCACTACGCTGTCTAATTGCAGGTATTGATAGCCAACTTCCACTTGATAACGAGCGTCGTTGGGGCGAAGTGCAAGTACTTTGTCAAAGCGATTGATGGCTTTGTCAATTTGATTGCTTTTCACCGAAAACATTCCCAAGTACAAGTGGGCGTCCACATTGTTACTGTCTTTCGCCACCAATTCTCTCAGGAGTTTGATGCCGTCCATTGGGTTTGCTCCCTGAACCAATTCTACCGCCTGCATCAATTTCAATGAGTCGGGATTGGCTACCTGTTGTGTTTTGGCCAACACCTTTGCAGGCAATTTGGGTAACACATAATAACCTATAACCAAGGCGATGCAAATCACCGCCACTATTCCAAGCTGAAGGCTGGATTTAGGCATGTTCTGCAACTTTCACCTTTTCCTTAACCCCTTCCAAAAATTCTTTGGCTGGTTTGAAAGATGGGATGTAGTGCGCTGGAATCGTCACAGTGGTCTTTGCCAAAATGTTACGTCCCAATTTCTCTGCGCGCTTCTTTACAATGAAACTACCGAATCCTCTTAAATATACATTCTCTCCCTTCTCCATTGCGTTTTTGATGGTACCCATCATTCCTTCTACAATGGCCAACACATCGTTTTTGTCGATGCCTGTTTTGTTGGAAATCTCTTGCACGATATCCGCCTTCGTCATTTTTTCGTATACGTTTTAAATAAGTTATGCTTTCCTTTACCCCATGTTTTGGGGGGTGCAAATATAATCCTCTTTTTTTTATTTCAAATGGTTCTTTTTAAGAAAGTTATCTAAAATGCAGAATTTGGGTTTTTCGGATCGCATTATTCACTGGTATACAGCGCATAAACGGGATCTTCCTTGGCGCCAAACCACTGATCCTTATACCGTATGGCTAAGTGAGATTATTTTACAGCAAACACGCGTGGATCAAGGGATGTCTTATTTCCTGAGGATCTTAGAGGCTTTTCCAACGGTGGATAAAATGGCAGAGGCTTCGGAGGATCAAGTCCTCAAATTATGGCAAGGCTTGGGGTATTATAGTCGGGCTCGCAATATGCACGCAACGGCCATCTTTGTGCACACGCAATGCAATGGAAAGTTCCCCAATCGGTTCGCCGACTTGCTCAAGCTCA
>JAIYCK010000357.1 GCA_027488055.1 Flavobacteriales bacterium
CACCATCCTATTGAATGAGTACCAAACCGAGTATATTGTATTTAGATGATGAGACGAATAATCTCACAGCCTTTGCTGCTGCATTCCGCAGGGAGTTTGACATTACTACAACGAGCTCGGTAGATGAAGCGGTGGAGTACCTGAGTCGCAAAAAATTCGCGGTGATCTTAAGCGATCAAAAAATGCCCGATATCAGCGGAGTCGAGTTCTTCGAAAGCATTCGTCATGACCATCCTTATTCGGTGCGTGTGTTGGTGACAGGGTATGCCGATATGGTATCGGTGATCGATGCCATCAACAAGGGCCATGTGTACCGTTACATTTCAAAACCATGGAATATAGAGGAACTCAAGCTGTGCATCAACACCTGCGTGGAGAAACACACCCGCGAGATCGAACTGATTGAAAAAAGTGAAGCACTCGAAAAAAGCAATTCGGAACTTGAGAAATTTGTCTACAGTGCATCCCACGATCTGAAAGCGCCCATCGCATCCATTCTTGGTTTGATCAAAGTGGTAAAACTGCAAAATCAGGATACAGAGATCGATCCGATTATTCAGATGATCGACACCAGTGCACACAAGCTGAACGATTTTGTGACCAATATTATTCATTACTATCAAAATTTGAAGACCGATGAAATCGTCAAGGAAATTCAATTTTCCGATTTCTTAGATCAAATTATTGAAAAGCACCAGAGTACTTTCAATCAGAAGGGCATTGAATTTCAGAAGGATTTTGCCCAAAGTTCGCCTTTCAAAACGGATGCACACCGCTTGAGCATTGCCTTATCGCACTTAATTGGCAATGCCATTAAATTTTTGGATCCCGAAAAAGACATCTCTAAAATAAATATCTCGACGGTCATTAATCGAGAGAAATTGTTCTTTAAATTGCAAGACAATGGCGTAGGTATAGCACCTGAAAAATTGCCACATATATTTGATATGTTCAATCGCAATGACCCCAAAAATGTCGGATCTGGCATTGGCCTCTACATCGCCAAAGAATCAATCGAGCGGCTGCAAGGAAAAATCAGTGTAGAGAGCACTGAAGGTGTTGGCACTACGATCATACTAGAAGTACCCAACAAGGGATGAGCGCCACCTCACACATAATGTTTCACTTGGTGGATGACAATGACATTGACATCGCCGTGAACACGAAACTTTTGGAACTTTCGGGCATCTCAAATCAGATCAAAACCTATAACGGAGCCCGTGCATTTTTGTCCTATCTCGAAATGCACAGCGATGAATTTATCACTCACAAGAACGTCATTCTGCTTGATATCATGATGCCACACATCAATGGATTTGATTGTTTGGATCAGTTGACAGCAATGTCCGAAGACATCAAGCAAACGATTGCAGTGTTTATGCTTTCCAGCAGCATCGACCGCAAAGACATTCAGCGCGCCGAATCCTATGCGCTCGTCCAAAAGGTATTGGAAAAACCATTGGACATCTATGCGTTGCAGAATTACCTCCGCAATTTGGAGATATGAGGCTGCTTATGCCATTCCAACGTTCCCAATATTCAAACGCCAAAACATTGTGATGAGCCTCCTATTTTATGGAGCCAAAAAAAAGCGCCAGTGGCGCTTTTTTATTAAATCATATTTATGCCGATTGCAACTTGGACTATTTAATATACCTCCAATCCTGGTTGTTTTTGATGGTGACCAAGGAGTGATAGATCAATTTGATCACACTTTCCACATCTTCTTTGTGAACCATCTCCACGGTGGTGTGCATGTAGCGCAAAGGAAGTGAAATAAGTGCACTCGCCACACCGGCATTGCTGTAAGCGAATGCATCGGTATCGGTGCCCGTGGCGCGGTATACAGCAGCGCGTTGGAAACCAATTTTGTTGGCGTCGGCTTGTTTGATGATGTGCTTGAGCAGATTGTTTTGTACCGCTGGTCCGTAACTGAGCACGGGGCCTTTGCCGCACGAGAGATCACCGTTCATCACTTTGTTCATCATCGGTGTGGATGAATCATGACACACATCGGTAACGATCGCCACATCGGGTTTGATGTGATGGGCAATCATTTCGGCGCCGCGCAATCCTATTTCTTCTTGCACGCTATTGGTGAAATAGACTCCGAAAGGCAATTTGACTTTATTCGCTTTGAGCATTTTGGCTACTTCCGCAATCATAAATCCGCCAATGCGGTTGTCCAATGCGCGACCCAAATAATAACGATCGTTGAGCACCATGAATTCGTCTTCAAAGGTGGCTACACAACCAACGTGAATGCCCATGGCTTCTACTTCATCTTTGGTAACGGCGCCCACATCCAAAAAGATATTGCGCATACTCGGCGTTTCTTCTTTGGCGGCATCGCGCACGTGAATGGCAGGCCATCCGAATACCCCTTTGACAATGCCTTTGTCGGTGTAAATATTGACACGCTTACTCGGAGCGATCATGTGGTCGCTGCCTCCGTTGCGGCGCAGGTAAATAAAACCATCGGAGGTGATATAATGCACAAACCACGCGATCTCATCCGCATGTGCTTCCACCACCACTTTGTAAGGCGCGTCTGGATTGATGATACCCACGGCCGTTCCATACGTATCGGTAAAGGTCTCGTCGATGTATGGTCGAATGTAATCCAACCACAACTGCTGACCGGGCGATTCGAATCCGGTGGGTGCCGAGTTGTTGATGTATTTTTCCAAGAACACCAGCGCATCGGCGCTAAGGATGGATGTATTCTTCTTAGTTGCTTTTGTTTTAGATTTGGAAGCCGAAACTTTCTTTGCCATATAGCTGTATTTTTATGTAAATGTAGGAGTTTCAATACTACAACATGTCGGCTCACATGCCGATGACCAACAATGCATTTTTAATTCTTTTAACTAGATGAACCCCTCCACATTGACCATCATTACGACCGAAGATGGCAGTCCCAGTTTTTTGAACACCGCCCTGGGTGAGACCTACCATAGCAGACACGGGGCCGCTCAAGAATCTACCCATGTGTTTATTCAAGCTGGACTGATGCATCGTCGCCATGCTGGAGCGCATGCACTGCAGGTATTTGAAATCGGATTTGGCACGGGGCTCAATGCTGCACTCGCTGCAGCACATGCGCAATCGTTGAACTATCCGCTGACCTATCATACGATCGAAAAATATCCGCTCTCGCCCGTGCAGCATGCCGAATACATTGCTTCCGCACCACTTGAACTGCAAGCCATATTGCACACGGTAAGCGTTGCCCCATGGGATGCTGCGTCATCCATCAGTGACGACATTCAATTGACTAAAATGAAGGGCGATGCCTTGGAGGCCCCTTTCGCAGATTGCGATGTCCTTTTTCTCGATGCTTTTGCCCCAGCAGTTTCGCCCGAATTGTGGACACCCGAAATGATGCAAAAATATTTTGCTTGCCTAAAGCCGGGTGGCATCATGGTGACATATTGCGCAAAAGGAGCGGTGCGCAGAGCCATGCAATCTGCCGGGTTCGAGGTTGAACGCATTCCAGGTCCTCCTGGCAAAAGAGAAATGTTGCGCGCCACCAAAACAATCACACGATGAGCACACATACCCAATGGAACCTGCGTGTATATCTGCTCTTGATGCACCCATCACAACCGATGTTGCTGGTATCCAAAGAAACCATTGGCGAACGTGTATATTACAAATTACCAGGCGGAGGTGTAGAATTCGGCGAAGGCATTGCTGATGCCGCCGCGCGTGAAGCACGCGAAGAATTGGGTATCGACATTCAATTGGATCAACCTTATTATTTCACAGAGTATTATTTGCCTTCTTTATTCAAAAGAGAAGATCAAGTAGTGGCGTTTTATTACCTAGCTTCATCAGCGCAGCTCGCCGACATTGCGCATCACACGACATTCGAAGCAAAAGACACTGCAGGTCACACCTTCGAATGGATCCCACTTGCAGCATTTCCATTTCACCAATTTACATTGGCATCGGACCGCATCGTTTTGGAGCGACTGTTACGCTTGCAAGCATAGTCATTCTAACTCCAACCGAAGTGCTTTTTGGCCATTTCGGTCACGTTGTCACCGATGGCCAACGCCGCTGTAGCCGCAGGACTTGGGGCATTGAGCACATGAATACTGTGATTGGTATATTCGATACGAAAATCGTCGCGGGTATCGCCATCTTCACGCAGCAATAGTGCGCGCACCCCTGCTCTTCCAGGATGAATATCCTCCATGGTCAATGAAGGCACAAGGCGCTGCAGTGTGCGCAAAAATAATTTTTTACTGAAGGCTCTTCGATACTCGTCGATTCCAAATTTCATGTTATTCATGAACAAACGCCACGTCCCAATATAAGTGAGTGCATCGACCGTATCGGTGAGGCTGAAGTCCGTCTTGCCATATCCCTCGCGCTTGAATGTGAACACCGCGTTTGGTCCGCATTCTATTTCACCGTCAACCATGCGTGTAAAATGGACTCCCAAAAATGGAAAATCAGGATTTGGCACTGGATAAATCAAGTGTTTGACCTTGTGTTTGGCTTGTTCCGTAAGTTCGTAATAGTCGCCTCGGAAGCCCACCACTTTCTCTTTCAAATTCACGCCGTCTTTGCGCGCCAAACGATCCGCTTGAAGGCCACCACAAAATATCATTTTGCTTACCGAATACACCCCTTTGGATGTGATGACACGCCCACCGCTTTCACCTGATTCAAACCCGGTTGCTTCTTCTCCGAGTTTCAATGCACTTTTAGGTTGTTTGGCCAAGGCAAGCTCCACCATTTTTTTTTTTTTTTTTCGGAAGTA
>JAIYCK010000338.1 GCA_027488055.1 Flavobacteriales bacterium
TCTGATTCAACGTTTTATAATTTTTTGATTTTCGGTGTATTCAAATGCATCCACAAAAATGATTTCTTTGGGACGCTGAAATTTACTCAATACCTGATCCATCCATTCATGAAAGCGATACAGCCGCTCTGGATTCCACTGTTTGTCTTCCACTTTGAGCACCACTATTTCACCCAAGATTGAATCATCCTTCTTGGTAATGTAAAAAGGGGTCTGTATTTCGCTTGCAAGCGCTGCTTCGATCTCTTCCGGAATCACCTTGACTCCACCCGAATTGATCACGTGGTCGATTCTACCAAATAGCTTGAATGATGTTGAGCTTATGCATTGTCCGAGGTCATTCGTGATAATCTCGGGCGTATCTAAATGAGGCGCATGGATCACCAAGCAGCCGCGGGAATCGGTATGCACAGTTGTTTGTCCAAGACATGAAAAAACGCCTGCTTCCGCAAGTGCGTCAATCTTCTGCATGGCGATATGGGTGAGTGACTCTGTCATCGCGTACCCAAGATAAAACCTATTCGGCAACCCGCAGAGCACCTTGCGCATGGGTGCCGAAAGAGCTGCGCCACCGAGGAGTATATGCGTAAATGATGAGAAAGAATAAGTGCGTTCCAATGCAACTCCACATTGATGTGGGGTGATAGCGACCAAATCATAGTGTTTATGGACTGACTCAAAAGGAAATGCCGAGGGTTCACACCAGTCCAAATGCCAGCCATATATAAGCGAACGCAGGATCATCATTTTGCCACCAATGAATTGGGATGGAAGGCATAAAAAAACAGAACTGCCCTCTTTCAACTCAAAATATTCTGCCGTGATCGTGGCTGAAGCACGAACTGCACGCACACTGTGACGAATTATTTTTGGACTACCTGTGCTTCCTGACGTTTTTGCTTCAATATAATCAGGGTTACTGAGCCAGTGTAGAATGACTTGCCAATGACTTCTTTCCCAATCGGGTGCAACTTGAATGCGCGCCTCTGCCTCTGCTTGGAGTTCGTGATCACTGTAGGATCGGCCATTGATGGTGTAAGTGTGCATGCGACTTATCCTTGAAACAGGTTGAAATCCCAGGATTGTTTTGGCTGATGGGTTAAATATCCCTTCTCCACTTTCAAAGGTGAGTCAATGTTGTTGGCGTACAATTCGCCAGTTCCCAAACCTTGATAGCCTGAATATGACTTTGAATCCAGCCAACACGCAATGCCGTAAAGACCGATATTGCTCTCCAAAGCGGAGGTGACCCACCACCCTATGTTCAATTCAGTAGCCAATTCGATCCATTCATCGCATCCATGCTTACCACCATGTAAAGTAGGTTTCAAAACAATATACTGAGGCCGAATGGTCTCCAAAAGCATTCGCTTGGAACTCCTTTCATGCACACCAATGAGTTCTTCGTCGAGTGCAATTGGGATGGGCGACTGCTTGCAAATTTCGGCCATAGCCACTTGGTTACCCGCACGAATGGGTTGCTCGATGGAATGAACATGAAAGGATGCGAGTTTGGTAAGTTTATCCATCGCCTCATCGGCCGAAAAGGCTCCATTGGCATCCAACCGGATCATCAGATTGGAATCAGGGTATTGCCGACGGATCGAGTCAAGTAGATTACACTCTTCCTCGAAGTTGTGTGCACCGACTTTGAATTTTACGCATTGAAAGTCTGCTTGAATTTTGTGATGCGCCTCAGAGCGCATGGCCTCGATAGCCGACATCCAAACGAGTCCATTGATTGCTATTGGTGAAAAGGCATGCTTCCATCCATTGATGTATGTATCAAAGGCAGTCTCGATGGCAAAAACAAAGGCACTGCTTTTGGCCCTCCAATAATTCCAATCACAACGATTGGCACTTTGTGTCCATTCATCAAAAACCGTTTGCAAGGTATCTGGCGTTTCAAGGCTCAGCCCCTCGATAGGCGCATATTCTCCGATGCCAAAACCATTTGGACCTTCGAATACCACATAGTGAATGCGATGCTGCACAAGAATGTTGCGCGAGGTTTGAGCAGGTTTAATAAAGACCAGCTCATGAGGCACTAAGCGAGCAGTTATTTCTTGGCTGACCCTGAAATACGTTTGAATGTCCATTCGAGCGGTCCTTTGTTACTGATTCTTTTACTCCAAAAAATAGGCAGGTAAAATGTAAAAATCGTGGCGGCTATGCAAAAGCCAATGAGTACATTGGATTTGGCAAAAAAGGCCCCCGGCGTGAGGACGATTGTCAAAGAACTAATGATGAGCTGAAACATCAATACGCTGTATTTCATTGAAGAAAAAAGCGATGCCAACTTCACAATTTTTACGGCTTCGAAAACTCTGAAGAAATAATTCGTGGCGTTGATCAGGATCATGCTGAAGCCTATGCTAACAAAAACAAATGAGGGCATGAGTAACCTGAAATTAAGCAGCGGATTGTCAAAACGCCTCAAATCCAAATAGGTAACATCAATTCTTTTAAGTACCACTTGCAGAAGAATCCCCACTCCTACCAATGCTACACCAACGATTGAATTGGGAGGCAACCAACCGCGAGCTCGCAGATCCGATCTTCCAAAAAGCATTCCCGCAATGAAAAGCAAAAACCAAGGCAGGATACTGAAGTATCCGTTGAAAAAGACAAATCCGGTAAGATCGATGATTCCGCCCCCGTGTATTTCTGGGATTTTATAACTCACCGAACTGGGCACGTGGATGAATAGCAAACCGTGGGCAATAAACAATCCAAGGATAATGAGTATGCGCAGAATGGTATTATTCCACTGAACAACATAAGGAGCCACAAAATACATAATGCCCACCGCAATGAACATATTCATGGGCCAATACACACAGACAGCCAAGCCAATGAGAAACAGCAACATTCCTCGTTTGGTGAGGTACGCGAGCATCTTGCGCGAACTCACTTTACGGTCCCTCATGGTCAACGAGATGGTAAGACCATTGAGAAAAAAGAACAATGCGGGGAAAAAATCCAGTAAAAGGATATTCCAAGAATGCGACAATACGCCTTCTTCAATTGCAAATCGATTGGTAGCGAAAAAGTAGATGTAAGCAACTGTGCCAAAAAGAGCAACGGCGTAACAGAGGTCGATTCCAATAAGACGATTTGACTTTTGCATAACTTGCAGCAACGGATATTTTGGGTGTGAATATACTACCGAAATGTGGGCGAAATCGGTGTGCTCGGTTTAGGTATCCTATTTCAAAGGAATAATTTATGTTTCGATCCAAAACAAGTGTGGCCGCATTTTGCAATGCGGCCACACTTTATTTCATTGAAAAAACATTATTTCACGATTGTAAATTTCTTTGTCACGTGATGACTGTCGTTTTGAATAAATGAGATGTAATACATGCCACTTGCAAAAGATTGCAGATCCAAGGTGGTTGAAGCCGCCTTCAACATGAACGTTTGAACCATGGCGCCAGCGGCATCAAATACTCGAACCTCTGTAACTTTTTGAAACTCGGAGGTAAATATTTGCAAAAATTCAGTAGCCTGCGATGGGAAAATTTTGACATCCTCAAACTTGATCTCTTCTCCCAAGCTGGTTGTCATACTGCATGGCAGTGGAAGGCTGGTGTCCATATAACTTCCAAGCATCTGTGTTTCCACTGACCCTTGGTCAGGATCCAGCCAAAGTTTCAATTTTTGACTCGCGGAGTTGGGATTGTCGTCCCAATGACGATCCATTTTACCAAAAAAATCATCTGCTGTAGGGCTTGTACAGAAGGAACCTCCACCGGTTAAGGTCCCAACTACCTGGCCTGATGCGTTATAAAGTGGTGAACCGGAAGAACCGCCTTCGGTAACGCCCCAATTCGTTTCGGTTTCCATCCATTCTACACGCCAATGATAGCCAGGTACCTGCCATGTGCCACTTACAATCTCCTGTGAAGTACTAATTTTTTTGCTATCACCTGCTGGATGGTGAATACACACAGCTGAAGATGGAGCAGATGTCGCCGCATTCCATCCTGCAAAAAACGGATTCCAACTTGCAGGAATCGCATCTTCCATTTCAAAAAGCATGAAATCCGATCCATTGTCTCCACCGTTGTCATTGCTATCCGCCA
>JAIYCK010000296.1 GCA_027488055.1 Flavobacteriales bacterium
CCCGCAGATGAAGCATATCAATTGATTCTTGCTCAAATGACTTCAATCCAACAAAATTTTGGTTGCAGTAATCAATGTAGCTGTTTATTTGTGGATAGATTGATGATATGTCCGTGCCACTAGCAAGCATTTCGTATTGTTAATTGCAAGTTTGTGTTAGTGGAATTTCATTTCGCTGAAAATGAGAAAGTATCCTTTTCGAGATTAATGTAGCAATCGAATAGCTGTACTGATTTTGGCAATGCTTGAAACCACAACAAAATCATTTCTATTCGTGCTTTTAATGAAGTACTGGTCTGTATTTTCGGAATCTGGCCCATGATCCCCGAAACTAGTGCTCGATGGTTATACAAGTCTTTACGAACGCCTTTCAATAAGCTTTTCAGAGCGAGAAGGTAATTAAGATCTTCGCTTCGGACCGAGGATATCCAAAAGTCAAGACAGATCAAAACAGTCTGTGGTCTACACAAAAACCTACATTGAGCAATAAGATTACCCCAAATCATCTGTTTTAAGTGTTTTTATTCGGTCATTAAGTATCAGTATCCAAAATTCTCGTTGTCAAAACCTAGATGAGAATACGTTATTCTCACAATGTATTTCAATTACCAATAAATTGAACGCTAAATACCTATGATCAAAAATGTTTAAGCCAATTAAGTAAATCAAATCTAAAAAAAAATCCCAAATAATCGTAATACGACTATTCACAAGGAAGAGAAAATTATTCGTCAGGTTCTCACTCAAATAACGAAAAGTCCCTTAAATACTGAGACTAAACGTTTCAACCACAAGACAATAATAAAAAAAAAAGCGAACTTTTAATGATACGGTAACATTCTAGCCACCAATAATCATTTAAATCAAAGGGCAAGGACATTCAATTTCCATGTTGAATGTAAGTTGTAAGGAAATCGATCCAGCCAAATGAATAAATACGACGAGTTCGCGTCATTATTTTTTTGAACTGAATAATTTTGTTGTTTATCCAATCGTCAAGATCTACGATTTGACACTAAATCCCTCAGTAAGGCTATTGAGATGCCCCAAAATGAATGAATTTAAGGACAAGAACTATTATTAGATTAGGCCCGATATCTTCATCGCTTAAGGTCTGTATTTGGATAAAAAAACAACTTTTCGTCATCTGATGACCGATCCATTTCATTTCGGGCCGTTAATGATCAGGTATTGCAGCGTTCATATATCTGTTCAAAAATTGCAAGGTTAAACGAGCGTCTAGACAAATAAATCCTTGGCAAGGTTAAAATAAATGGCACGCTAAATTGCCTTGTTTAGTAACTGTATTTAGTAAATTTTTTTTCGGTCACAAAAAAATACGCTGTATTGACTGTGTAGTCCATTTAGTTTTCAATCTCCGCTGTCGTTCTAGTTTTTTTTTAGAGAATACAATCAAAAACCAAAAAAAAGGACTTCAGGAAATAAAATTGCCGCGTTATATTTGACCAATTTTTAAAACAAACACCATGGGTCACCACGAAAACGAACACCACGAAGTACACGAAGCAGAGCAAAATGAGATCGGTGCGCCAGTCACTTTTGCACTCGTTTGTTTGGCGTTAGCCGTATTGCTTATCTATTTCTTGGGAAAATCCTCCTGATTTGCTTGTATTCGCATGCAAACATTAGCCACTGAAGTGGCTTTTTTTGGTTATTTCACATGAACAATTATATCCGCGACAACCGTGTCGCAACCCTTCGGCATTATCTCAAAGTTGAACTATTGGGGTTGTATGACGCGCGGGAGGCTGAACAAATCGTCAAAATTCTTTTTCAGCATTATCTTGGTTGGAGTTCCACCCAAATGATGCTGAACAAAGAAGAAAAGCTATCCGAAAGCGAGATATTGTTATTGCATCAAGCCTTGAAGCGATTGAAACAAGGCATGCCGGTCCAATATGCGATTGGGTGTGCTTATTTCATGGATATGTCGCTGAAGGTCTCTCCCGCCGTGCTTATTCCACGCCCCGAAACCGAAGAATTGGTGCGTCTGATCACTGAAGACTATGCGCATCAAGCTCCAACCATTTTGGATATCGGCACTGGCAGCGGTTGCATCGGGTTGGGACTCAAAAAGCATTTGCCCGAGTCGCACGTGACCCTTTTGGATACGTCATCAGAAGCCTTGGCCATTGCAGAGCACAATGCGCAATCACTGCAATTGGACGTGCAATGCATCCATGCCGATATCATGCATTACCGCAGCGAGCCACACCAATGGGATGTGATCGTGTCAAATCCCCCCTATATCCCACTGTCAGAAAAACAAGAAATGGCTCCCAACGTGGTGAATCACGAACCCCACCTGGCCCTGTTTGTTACGGACCAAGAGCCGTTGATCTTCTATTGGCGCATCATTCAAATTTCTCGCATCGCTCTCAAGCCGGGCGGTAAAATCTACTTCGAAATACACGAGCGCATGGGTGAATCCATTCGAAAGCTTTGTCTGGACAGCGGATTGACCAAGCTGAAGATCATCAAGGATATGCAAGGAAAAGACCGCATGATCGTAATCGGCTAAAGGCAGCTGGAATCATTCACTTACTTTTTCATGCTGGTCTGACTTTTCATACATTTGAGCACGTTTGCACAAAGTGTAAATTGTACACATGCCAACCAAAAATCCCATTCCGCATGAGAACCAAAGCGATCTTATTTTTTGCCTACATAGCTATTTTTACAGCTGCCTGTAACACCGCCCATGTGACCATCCAATCTGCAGGTCCGCGCAATGCCTTGTTTGGTTTGGCCAGTCCCATTCAGTTGCAATATGACACCACCGTCGTGCACATGAGCGATTATTTCATCAACTATCAAAAAATCACCGACCTCCGTCTCGAGGGCAAGGCGCTTGTGATGGATAGCACTGGCGTGGTGTATATCATTGGAAACAGCTCCAAAACCATCACCAGTTTAAAGGCCGTTTTGGACGGCAACACCTATGATATTCCGGTGTACAAAAGCAGCATGACGGAGTTCACCTTTACCTACACACCGTCCAAACCCGATGTGCAAAAAGTTGAATTGGCAGGGAGTATCAACGGATGGAATCGCAAAGCCACTCCGCTGGAGCGTGTCGGCGAAGCGTTTCAAACCAAACTGATCCTCCAACCGGGCTTGTATCAATACCGCATTTGGGAGGACGATCAAGAAAAAATGGATGCCAACAATCCCAACCAGGTACCCAATGGACTTGGTGCATTCAACAACACATTCGAAGTGGGCAAGGCCAACGTCAAGGCGCCACGTATCATCAGTTCAGGGCAGAATAACAACGTAGTGGAGTTTACACTGCTTGATTCGATTGATGTGGCCGTGGCCTATTTTAACAACGAAGAGATTCCTACCCATATCGCAGGAGATCAATTGCACGTCACCTTGAGTGACAGTCAGCGCAGCGAAACAAGCGGCACATTGAGAGTCTTTGCGGCACAAGGCGATGTGCGGTCCAATGATTTAGTACTACCCATTCAAAGTGGCAAAGTGATTATGGATGCATCGATGTTGCCCCGCGCCGACATGCACAAAGCGGTGATGTATTTCCTGATGGTCGATCGTTTCAACGATGGCAACCCCGCCAATAACTTTCCAACCCAAGACGCAAGCATTCAGCCCAAAGCCAATAACTTGGGAGGTGATTTAAGCGGTATTACAGCCAAAATCAAAAGTGGATATTTTCGTGATTTGGGCATTAACACCATTTGGATTTCACCCATCACGACCAACGCGGAAGGCGCTTGGGGCCTATGGAACAAGGGGATAACCAGCACCTTCAGTGCGTATCATGGCTATTGGCCCACATCCCTTCGCACAATCGACTACCGATTTGGGAACGAAGCCGAATTCAAAGAATTGATCGCGCTCGCACATGCACAAAACATGAATGTAATCTTGGACTATGTGGCTCATCATGTGCACCAGAATCACCCTTTGTTGGTGCAACAATCCGATTGGACTACTCCCCTTTATCTTCCTGACGGTCGCATGAATACCGAACTTTGGGACGAAGAGCGTTTAACCACCTGGTTTGATACCTTTCTTCCGACACTCAATTTTGCAAAGCCAGAGGTGGTGGAAGCTATGTCCGATACCGCCATGTTTTGGGTGAACAATTACGAATTGGATGGATTTCGTCACGACGCCACCAAACATATTCGCGAGGAATTTTGGCGCGGACTTACCACCAAAGTCAAGAAATACCAGCAAGCACATCCTGAGCGAAGTGTTTATCAAATAGGCGAAACCTATGGCAGTCCCGAACTGATCAGCTCCTATATCAGCAGTGGCCAAATGGATGCACAGTTTGATTTCAATCTCTACGATGCCATGGTGGATGCCTTTGGCAAAGACGATACGGATTTTAAAAACCTGCAACGCGTATTAGAAGAAAGCATGAAGTATTATGGACATCATCACATGATGGGCAATATCACAGGCAATCAAGATCGCGCGCGGTTCATCTCCTATGCCGATGGCTCTGTGGCACCTGGAGAAGATGCGAAATTGGCGGGATGGACGCGCGATATTCAAAATCGGGGCCCTGACGGTTATGCAAAATTGCGCATGCTCACCACCTTCATGCTCACCACTCCGGGCATACCGTGTATCTATTATGGCGACGAAATTGGAATGCCCGGTGGCAACGATCCCGACAACCGCCGCATGATGATCTTCGACGGTTGGAATGAGGAACAGCAAAAGACCTTTACGCATCAAAAAACATTGATCGCCTTGCGCAATGAGCACATGGCCTTGATTTATGGCGATACCCATATCCTCAAAAACGATGCACAAGCGTTGGTTTATTGTCGCACGTACATGGGACAACACGCCTTGATCGTGCTCGACAAATCCGTGGGATCGGAAGAGCGTTGGACCTTGGAATTGCCCGTATGGCTGCAGGGCACCTACAGCAATCCAATGTCCAGTATGGCCATACAATACGATGGCAAAAGCATCATGTCGGCGCCATTGGGCAAAGAGGCCAGAAACCAAGTATCCATTTACATCTCGCAATGATGCAATCGCTTCCACGCTTGTGACATTGACGCATTACTTACCCGATGGAGCTGCATCAAAATAGACATAGATGGTGCGCTCTTTCGTAATTTCGCCCCGCTGAAACGCTGAGTTTTGGCATCCTCCATATGAAAACCAAAGAATCTTTATTGGCACAAGCCATCGTCGACGCAGTGCAGCAATTGTACAATCAGTCTATTCCGCATGAGGCGCTTCAGTTTCAAGAGACACGCAAAGAATTCGAAGGCGATATCACAGTGGTGGTATTTCCGTTGGTGAAGATTTCAAAGGCAGGCCCAGAACAAACCGGACAAGCCATTGGACAATATTTACAAGAACACGTATCCGAAATCACGGCTTTCAATGTGGTCAAAGGATTCCTGAATATCTCATTGAGTTCATCCTACTGGCTGGACATCTTTGCATACATATCCGCTGAGGAGCGCTTTGGTTTTGCGGCACCAGCTAGCAAGCCACGCGTGATGGTGGAATACTCCTCTCCCAATACCAACAAGCCCTTGCATTTGGGGCATTTGCGCAATAACTTTTTGGGCTACAGTGTCGCTGAAATTCTCAAGGCCAATGGCCATTCGGTGACCAAAGTGCAAATCATCAACGACAGAGGAATCCATATCTGCAAGAGCATGCTCGCATGGCAAAAGTTTGGGCATGGCGAAACCCCCGCTTCCAGCGGTCTCAAAGGCGACAAACTTGTGGGTAAATACTATGTGGAATTCGAAAAGAACTATCGTCCACAAGTGCATGCACTCATTGAAAAGGGCATGACCGAAGACGAAGCCAAGAAAGAAGCCCCATTGATGAAAGAAGCGCAAGACATGCTACTCAAATGGGAACAAAAAGATGCCGACACCGTGCAATTGTGGGAAACCATGAACCAATGGGTGTACGACGGTTTCAATAGCACCTACACCGCAATGGGTGTCGACTTTGATAAGCTGTATTACGAGAGCAATACCTATCTCTTGGGCAAGTCAGAAGTAGAAAATGGCTTGGCCAAAGGAATTTTTTATCAGAAAGAAGATGGTTCGATCTGGGTCAATTTGGAAGAAGAAGGATTGGATCAAAAGGCGCTGTTGAGACGAGATGGTACCGCCATGTATATCACACAGGATATTGGTACAGCGATACTGCGCTTCAGGGACTTTCCTGATACTGCCTATCAAATCTATACAGTTGGCAATGAGCAAGAATACCATTTCAAGGTGCTTTTCAAAATATTGGATAAGCTGGGCTTCACGCAAGCCAATCAGTGCTTCCACTTGAGTTATGGCATGGTGGAATTGCCCGAAGGCAAAATGAAAAGCCGCGAAGGCACCGTGGTGGATGCCGATGATCTGATGGAAGAAATGGCGGGCATCGCGCGTGAGACGGCTGAGGAACAAGGCAAACTCGAACACATGGATGATGCCTCCAAGGCTGCACTGCATCATACCATTGGAATGGCTGCGCTCAAATTTTTCTTGTTGCGCGTGGATCCCGTCAAAAATATGCTTTTCGATCCCAAGTCGAGCATTGACTTCAATGGACAAACAGGACCCTTCATTCAGTACACCTACGTTCGCACCTTGGCCATTGAACGCAAATTCACTGAGCAATTTGGAGCGCCAAACAATACACATACCCAAGCCCCTGCATTGCTCGG
>JAIYCK010000046.1 GCA_027488055.1 Flavobacteriales bacterium
CAGCAGTTGAGGCGATTTAAAACCATTGAAAAAATTCGAGAATTCCGATGAATCATGATGTAAATACGCTTTGAGGTAATTGGCATAGCCCGCATGCAGGGCAGGGCCTATAATCAGAGAGGCTATTGTGCCCACGAATGGAGCCATTCCGATCACGATGGAAATAATGAATGATAAAAGACAAAAGCCGATATAGCTGCCAATGTCCTTACCTAAAATATTGAAGCCGCGGCTTACAGCGGCCATTGCATCGAGTTGATATCCATTGGTCAGTATGTCTTCCAATGATCTGCCGCTCGATTTTTCGGGCATGTTGTCTAGTCGTTCCATAGGGTAAAGATTTAATTTCCTCAAAGAAAGGCAATGCGAGTAAACAATCCAATACCGACCAAAGGAAATTACACCCGTCTGTAGCAAAAAAGAGCATAGGGATCGACTATTCAAGGCACTTTTAGATTTGTTATGGTGAAAAGTCAAATGGGAAGTACTTTTGCGGCCGAAAACACAGGGTTATTCAGACTGTGTTATCAATTATAATCATATAATTTTATACACACATGGCAATTACGATTGAAGCAGTGAATGAGCTTCAAGAGCGCAAGCTTGCGCTCAGGAGGTTTCTTTGACGTCGACACCAAGTTGATGCAAATAGCGGAAGACGAGAAACAAACACAGGATCCTGATTTTTGGAACGATGCCAAAAAAGCAGAAGGTGTAATGCGTCAAATTCGCAATAAAAAAGTTTGGACAGACGCTTTTAAGATTGCTGCAGATCATGTGGACGATCTGTCTGTGCTTCATGAATTCTTTAAGGAAGGCGGAGCTACGGAAGAAGAATTGGATGTTCAATTCAAACTGGCGGAAAAGGCCGTTGAGGAATTGGAGTTCAAGAATATGCTGAGCAACGAGGAAGACGGTTTGAGTGCAGTAGTGCAGATTACCGCTGGAGCTGGTGGCACCGAGAGTTGCGACTGGGCTGGTATGCTCATGCGTATGTACGTGATGTGGGGACAGAAGAATGGGTACAACGTGAAAGAGTTGGACATGCAGGAGGGCGATGTGGCAGGGGTCAAACAATGTACGATTGAATTTGAAGGTCAGTTTGCTTTCGGGATGCTCAAGGGAGAGAATGGAGTGCATCGTTTGGTGCGTATTTCGCCGTTTGATAGCAATGCGAAACGACACACTTCATTTGTGAGTGTGTATGTATATCCGTTGGTGGATGAAAGCATAGAGATCCACATCAATCCGGCCGATATTACGTGGGATACATTCCGAAGTGGCGGTGCAGGTGGTCAAAATGTAAACAAAGTGGAAACTGGGGTGCGTTTGCGCCATGCCCCGACAGGTATTATCATCGACAATACCGAAACCCGCTCTCAGCTGCAAAACAAGGAAAAAGCGATGCAATTGTTGAAATCACAATTGTATGAAATAGAATTGGAAAAGCGCCACTCGGCGCGCAGCGAAATCGAAGCTGGGAAGAAAAAAATAGAATGGGGATCACAAATCCGCAACTATGTGATGCAGCCTTATAAGTTGGTGAAGGATGTTCGCACTGGAGTAGAAACCTCAGATGTGGACAGTGTTATGGATGGCTATATCGATGAATTTTTAAAAGGTTTTTTGATGCAACAAGGAAGTGCATCTTCAGTTGAATAAAATTTTTAAATTACATAAAAGATGGAATTCAGAATTGAGAAAGATACCATGGGTGAGGTAAAAGTACCTTCGCAGGTGTATTGGGGCGCTCAAACAGAACGCTCGCGTAACAATTTTAAAATAGGTCCAGAAGCTAGCATGCCGAAGGAAATCATTCGTGCATTTGCGATCTTGAAGAAGGCCGCCGCACATGCCAATCATGAGTTAGGCGTTTTGCCAATTGAAAAGCGTGACGCCATTTCAGTGGTATGCGATGAGATTTTGGCTGGACAGCTTCAAGACCAATTTCCTCTTGTGATTTGGCAAACGGGCAGCGGCACACAAAGCAACATGAATCTAAACGAAGTTATTTCCAATAGAGCTCATGTTTTGTCTGGTGGCAAGCTAGGAGAAGGCCAAAGTTTTTTGAGTGCCAACGACGATGTGAATAAGTCGCAATCGAGCAATGATACCTATCCAACAGCTATGCATATAGCTGCTTATACTAAAAAAAAAAAAAAAACCATTCCAGGCATAGAGCAGCTTCGTGATACTTTGCAAAAGAAGAGTGAAGCATTTATGTCCGTGGTTAAGATTGGCCGCACCCATCTCATGGATGCCACTCCAATTACCTTAGGACAGGAGTTGAGTGGCTATGTTGCTCAATTGAATTATGGACTCAAAGCGCTGCGCAACACATTGTCGCACTTAGGAGAAGTAGCATTGGGTGGCACCGCGGTGGGCACAGGATTGAATGCGCCAAAGGGATATAGTGAATTGGTAGCGAAAAAAATTGCTGAATTTAGCGGATTGCCATTTACGACAGCTCCCAACAAGTTTGAGGCATTGGCTGCACACGATGGCATCGTGGAAAGCCATGGTGCATTGAAACAATTGGCCGTATCGCTCAATAAAATTGCCAACGATATTCGGATGATGGCCAGCGGTCCTCGCAGTGGCATTGGTGAAATTTTCATTCCAGAAAATGAGCCGGGTAGCAGTATCATGCCCGGCAAAGTGAATCCAACACAATGTGAAGCATTGACCATGGTATGCGCTCAGGTCATGGGAAATGATGTCGCCATTACCATCGGCGGTACCCAAGGACACTATGAATTGAACGTATTCAAACCTATGATGGCCTACAACTTTTTGCAGAGTGCGGAATTGTTGGGTGACGCTGCCATTTCCTTTGATGTGAATTGCGCGATTGGCATCGAACCAAATCATTCACGTATCAATGAGTTGGTGAATAATTCACTGATGCTAGTGACTGCCTTGAATACTAAAATCGGCTATTATAAGGCAGCTGAAATTGCTAAAACAGCTCACAAAAACGGCACAACACTCAAAGAAGAAGCAGTGCGCTTAGGATATGTAAGTGCAGAACAATACGATGAATGGGTCGTTCCTGCGAAGATGACAGGGAATTTGTAAAATGAGAATATTTGGACTAAAAAAAAGCGACCTCAAATGGGGTCGCTTTTTTTATGATGCGCATTCATCTTTGATCAGACTTTTGCGGTTCTTATTTCGATGTTCATGGTTAATACAATCGCTAAGCTTACGAACGTCAAAATATTAAACTGAATTAAAAAAAATAGGCCGCCATAAGCGACCTATTGAAAATGATTTACCACCGGAATTAATTCTCAGGCTTAATGTTGGCCATTAAATATTCACGATTCATCCGTGCGATATTTTCAAGTGATATGTTTTTTGGACACTGCACTTCGCATGCGCCGATATTGGAGCAGTTGCCAAAACCTTCTTCATCCATTTGTTTAACCATATTCAACACGCGTTCTTTGCGCTCAGGCTGGCCTTGTGGCAACAACGCAAATTGAGAAACCTTGGCGGACACAAATAACATTGCACTGCCATTGGGGCAAGAAGCAGCGCATGCTCCGCAGCCAATGCACGTCGCGGCAGAAAATGCTTTGTCCGCATCTTCTTTTGGAACTGGAATCGCGTTGGCATCCATGGTGCGGCCGCTGGTATTGACCGAGATAAAACCGCCTGCTTGCTGTATGCGGTCAAATGCACCGCGATCTACCATTAAATCTTTGATAACGGGGAAACCAGCGCTGCGCCATGGCTCCACATAAATGGTGTCACCGTCTTTAAATGAGCGCATGTGCAATTGACAAGTGGTGACGCCACGGTTAGGACCATGCGCTTCGCCATTGATAAACATACTGCACATTCCGCAAATACCTTCGCGGCAGTCATGATCAAATGTCACCGGATCATCACCCTCACGGATGAGTTTGTCATTCAATACATCGATCATTTCAAGAAACGACATATCGGGAGAAACGCCACCCAATTGATAGTCTTTCATTGCGCCCTTATCGGAGGTACTTTTTTGTCTCCAGATCTTGAGTTTGAGATTCATATTTCCTTCCATTGCTTCGCTTTATTTTGTGGCCTTTGCAGGGATTGATTCTATAATTGTGTTGATTATTTGTAGCTACGTGCTTGTACTTTGATGTTTTCGTAGATCAAAGGTTCTTTCACCAAGTTGGGTTTGGATGCGTCACCAGTCCATTGCCAAGCGGCTACATAATTGTACTCATCATCTTTACGCAACGCCTCACCATCGGCATCTTGAAATTCTACGCGGAAATGTCCACCGCAGCTTTCGTTGCGATCCAAAGCGTCTAAGCACATCAATTCGCCAAGGTCGATGAAGTCTGCCACACGCATGGCTTTTTCCAATTCGGGATTCATACCCTGCATGCTGCCGGGTACTCGCACTTCTGCGAAGAATTCTTCACGCAACTTTTTAATCTCAGCGATGGCCCATTTGAGGCCCTCTTCATCGCGCGCCATTCCGCATTTTTCCCACATGATCTTACCCAATCTGCGATGATAGTAATCTACTGGGTTTTTGCCACTTGTCTTGAAGTAAGACTCCAATTGTTGGCGCACGTTGTTTTCTGCCTCTACAAATTCGGGAGTGTCAGTGCTGATGTTGCCTGTGCGGATTTCATCAGCCAAATAATTACCGATGGTATAAGGTAATACGAAATAGCCGTCGGCCAATCCTTGCATGAGTGCTGAAGCACCCAATCGATTCGCGCCATGATCGCTGAAGTTGGCTTCACCGCATGCATAACAACCTTCTACGGTCGTCTTCAATTCATAATCCACCCACAATCCACCCATGGTGTAGTGCACCGCTGGATAAATCATCATTGGGGTTTTATAAGGGTTTTCTGCGACAATCTGCTCATACATTTGGAAGAGATTGCCGTATTTTTCTTTTACCACTTCGGTTCCTAACTCAACCAATTGCTCATGAGTGGCATTGGCTAAGCCTTTTACATTTGCCTGGGCTTTACCATAGCGCACAATCGCTGAAGAAAAGTCAAGATAAACAGCTTCACCGGTGGCATTTACACCGTATCCTTCGTCGCAGCGCTCTTTGGCAGCGCGGCTCGCGATATCACGTGGCACGAGATTACCGAAGGCAGGATAACGACGCTCTAAATAGTAGTCACGATCCTCTTCTTTGATATCTTGAGGCTTTAATTTTTTAGCACGAATGGCTTCTACATCTTCTTTTTTCTTTGGCACCCAAATGCGACCATCGTTGCGCAGTGATTCTGACATCAAGGTCAACTTACTTTGATGATCACCACTCACTGGAATGCATGTAGGGTGAATCTGTGTGTAACACGGATTTGCAAAGGCGGCACCTTTTTTATGAGCCTTCCAAGCTGCTGTGACATTGCTGCCCATCGCATTAGTTGAAAGATAAAATACATTGCCATAGCCTCCTGTGCAAAGCACAACAGCATGCGCACTATGACGCTCTAAGGCTCCTGTAATCATATTGCGAGCAATGATCCCGCGCGCCTTGCCATTGACTACAACTAAGTCAAGCATTTCATGGCGATTCAACATTTGAACCGTACCTTTTCCAATCTGACGTGAAAGTGCCGAGTACGCACCCAAAAGCAATTGTTGTCCAGTTTGTCCCGCGGCATAAAAAGTTCTCGATACTTGCGTACCACCGAAGGAACGATTGTCCAACAAGCCCCCGTAATCGCGCGCGAAGGGCACACCTTGAGCCACGCATTGGTCAATGATATTGGCGCTTACCTCAGCCAAACGATGCACATTGGCTTCGCGGGCGCGATAGTCACCTCCTTTGATCGTGTCGTAGAATAGACGATAAGTGCTATCACCATCGTTCATGTAATTTTTGGCAGCATTGATTCCTCCTTGTGCAGCGATGCTGTGAGCGCGGCGCGGACTATCTTGAAAACAAAAGGTTTTGACACGATAGCCCATTTCAGCTAAGGAGGCAGCTGCGCTTGAACCAGCAAGACCAGTGCCCACTACAATGATGTCAATATTTCGCTTGTTGGAGGGATTCACCAAGCGTGCGGTATTCTTATACTTGGTCCACTTCTGTTCAAGAGAACCTTCTGGTATTCTGCTTTCTAATTTCATATGCTAAACTTATAAGAGCCTAATCGAGTTGAATGTTCAATGAGTTATGCGATCCATTCGAGGTACATGGCTATTGGCATGGCCGCAAAAATCGCTGGAATGATGACACTGAATGCATCGCCGATGATTGCGATAGTGCCTTTGTATTTGCTGTGATTTAAGCCCAAGGATTGAAACGCGCTTTTGAAGCCGTGCAAAAGATGCCAGAACAAAGAGATGCAGCCCAATACATAAACGATCACTACCCAAAGTTCTTTAAATACCAATTGCATTTCTCCAAAAAGATTTTCGTATTTCTCGCCATCATAATAGAGGTGTTGATCAATCACGGATAATTCAGTAATGCGCGTTTTAACCCAAAAATTACCGAGATGCACTATCAGGAAAAACAAGATCAGCGTGCCGAGAAGAGCCATACTGCGGCTATACCAGGTGCTGCTTGAGTTGTTGTTCTGTTTGGCGTAGGCTGTGGGACGGGCTTTGCGGTTTTGGAAGTACAACATAAGTCCATCCACGATGTGTGCAAGGAGTCCAACGAAAAGTACGATTTCCATTGAACGAATGAGGAGGTTGGTACCCATGAAATGGGCGAATTTGTTGAACGTTTCACCACCATCATTCACGAAAATGGCTGCGTTTACGGCGCAATGCACCAGAAGAAAAGTGATGAGGAATAGCCCTGTGAGTGCCATCCAATATTTTTTCACGAGCGAACTACCAAATAGACCTTTTGCCATAATACAAGAATTATATACGTTGTTTTTTCGGTTAGAAATTATGCTGCGAATGTACGTCAGGAATTGCAAAACGTTTACTCGCTCTTATTTAGTTTTATTCTAAATACAACCTAACATACCTGCAGTCCATCTAACACTGATTTATTCGAAACTGTTCAGGAATGATAAAAAAAGCCAACTGTCTCATTGGACTCTCCAAACCAATATGAACCGATACAATCATGTCCATTCAATTTAGGAATCTTGTGCAATGAGGTGCAATCCTGGTTAACTAGCAGTTCGCCATGACAAAATTTTCCGCGTACTTTCGTGCCATGCAACGCACCTCACAAAAGAATTATGTCATCATCGTAGCTGGTGGAACGGGCACACGCATGCAATCAAACTTGCCGAAACAATTTATTGAATTAGCGGGTAAACCAATCATTGTTCATGCGATTGAAAAATTCGTACAATGGGATCCTTCTATTCGCATTATTGTGGTCATGCATGCCGATTTTATCTCAATGTGGACTGAAATGTCATTGATTCATTGTTCTTCAATCAATCATCAAATTGTAGTCGGAGGTGCGGAACGTTTTGATTCGGTCAAAGCGGGTTTGGCGTGTGTGGATGCAACTGATGCCTTAGTGGGGATTCACGATGCCGCGCGACCCCTCGTGTCAATAGCCACATTAAAACGATGTTATGAGGGAGCTTTGCATCATGGAAGTGCCATACCCTGTATACCTGTGACTGACAGCGTGCGGATGGTAGACCCTGATGGATCGCATCATTTAGATAGGACAATGCTTCGGGCTGTGCAGACACCTCAGTGTTTTGAAATGTCCGTTTTGTCCAAGGCCTATGAGCAGCCGTACAAGTCGGTTTTCACAGATGACGCTTCGGTAGTGGAGGCCGCCGGATTCACGGTCCAATTGGTGGAAGGCAATCGAGAAAACATCAAAA
>JAIYCK010000376.1 GCA_027488055.1 Flavobacteriales bacterium
CACGTTATGTCCTGTACCTACGATTCTTTCGTAAACTTGATCAATTGTGGCATCGCTCACATGCATGAAATTGACTAAACGATTCATTGTCGAATCGGTGTTTTTTTTCTATCGCTTACGATACAATCTCTCGTCGTCGTATTGTTTCCTCATTCTTTTTTATAATCTTTACACCCTCTTTTTTTTTCTCACAAAAAAAATATTTTTTTTTAAGAAAAAAAACATGTGATCAATTTGTTTCTTTTTTTTTATTTAATATTGAAAATACAATTCAAAGTCACTTTTGTCTCTGTCTGACCCTCCCCCCTTTCCTGAACCACCGCCAGACATTGGATTTTGATACATTGCAATTGAGGCTGTAGAGTCTTGATCTCTTCCACGACCTGTGCAGTGGAAGAATTGCAAAATATTTTGTGACCATTTAAACAAACTCTTACGAAACCGCTTAATCGCCGCAAAAATCATCCACGACATGGCTAGCACATTGACTATGATCAACACTGCAAGCACGACTCCGCCTCCACCATCTTCCAAAAAGTAGCTATGAAATGCCAACAAAACAGAAATCGATAGAGCCACATGCGCCAAGGTTTCTAGACGGTTGTCTAAGACAGTGCGGAAAGGAACATTCTGAACAGTCAGGCACATGGACAAAACCAATATTGCTCCACACCAAGCCATCTGCAATCCGCCAGAGATCAGCGTAGCCACGCCGACGATGGCGAGTTTCCGAAACAAAACCACAGCTTCCCAGAAAAAAGTCTCTGTTTTGTAGCCTCTTACTAGATAGACATAGCGATAGGCCGGATCGCGATCGGCAAAAGAGGCAAACATTAGAACCTGTTGTATTCCAGAGTAATTCTTCCACATTCGCCACAGCGTGAAAAGCGGTGCGCCAAAGACATACAATGCAATAAAAACCCCGACACCAGCACGGAATCTCCAAAATTGATCAGTTTGACAATCTATACTCATATCGGCTTGCAAATACCAACCTCCGCCTGGCCCTGTAACCTCCACGCAATTCAACGACGAAAACACAGACGCCGCTATCATGGGATGAACCGTGTAGAGAACAATGATAAGCGTCATAATGTAGCTGTTTTTGTTGATTCGAAAATTGGATTCCAGCCATTTTCGCGGTAGAACAATCCAGCAAAAAGTCATCATTCCAGCTAATGCCAACGAAATGAGGATCGGCAGAGACATGACAATCGCTGTCCGGGTGTAAAAGGACATCTCCGAGACGCATTTGACGGAAATAAACGAAGGTGAAATAGACATGGGCAGGAAAACATTAAAAAATGCTATCGCACCGGGAGACCATCGCGCTGCTAGAGTTCCAATGTAGTAAACAAGCTGAACGTAATTGACAAAGATTTTGATAGCTGCGCCGAGCGAACCTATGTGTTTGCTATCTTGCCCCTCCATCGATGTCGTCAACTTGACCAGAATCGCAATACCAGCGCATCCTAGGAGGAATAAAAGCAAAACCACCACGGTGTCGGGACCCTTTCCCGTGCACTCCGAACAACGACTGGGTCCAACGTTGCCGAACCCTGCAGCACAAACAGTGCAAAGTGGTCCTTTGTAGCCCTTGGCACATATATCGTCGCTGCTTCCACTTCCACCAGCACATCGAGGGCCACCCACAGCAAGGGGACACTCAAGAACCATAGTAGATGAATTCAAGGCACGCCAATATCCCTCCGCGACCGCAAAAGTCGAATTGACACATACCATTCCTTGTCGACAAATCGCACAAACCCCGGGTGTATCAAGTTCATAATAACCGTCCTTGCATACACAATAGCTTTCATCAGTGGCACCTAAAAAACGCTGCGTGTCCTTGGCTGCTCCACACGAAACACATGCAGATTGTCCCGGTAAAGATTGATAAAATCCATCGGCACAAAGTTGACAAAACGCTCCAGTATCGGCGGTTCCGATCGGACACGTGCATTCTCCGTCAATTACAATCGATCCCGGTTTGATCTCATCACATGCGCCCAAAATTCTTATTGACGCACTCTGACTCTTAACGACACCATCGTTGGAAACGCGCATGGAAAGCAAAGAATCCGAGGAATTCGTGGGAAAAATCGTGCAAACAACAACTTCGGCGCTGACGAACGCAACAGGGACGGATTCTTCTCCATAAAAGCACGCCAAAGAAGTTGAATTGTAGAAAAACCGACCATTCATCACCACATTCGTCTCGACATACGCCAAAGCTGTTCCGGGACAAAGATTGAATAAAACAGGAATTGGCGCAAAAATGGCAGGTTCAACTCGGATCGGTGGGAAAGTTAAATTGTCTAATCGATATCGAAAAAGAACTCCTACAAAAGAGCCCGCCGCTTCAGGCGATTTCAAAAAAATTTCGCTGTCGTCGATTTCGTATTGAAGAAGAGGATTGATATTTTCATCGATGATGTGGAAAAACGGGGCGCCGGGTGATATGATTTGTAAAGGTCCAGGGCGTAATCGTGGCGATCCAGAAGACAAAGTAATCAAAGACTCAAGAAATACTCCGTTCGAAGACGACAGAGAATAATTTCCGGGAGGAGGCATAGGTTCAGGAATGGTAAAAGAAATAGTGGTCAAACAAGAATCATCTCGAGCGTCGACGCAGGAGAGAGAACTGTTGCAGTAATGGTCGGGGGCACATTGATACCCCGGTAACATGGGAGCAAAATTACGGCATTCTGTGACGCCTATGCCTATGTTTTGAAGGCACCAAACGTTGCGACAAGAAGTATTGGATTGAATCAAGGGACATGGCTGATTAGCGACAGCGGCGTTTCGACAAAGAGAAACATTGTTGGTTTCACAGAGCACATCTGCAATCGAAACGAAACCACCGTAAAGATTCTCGGCGGCTTGGCATGCTTCGACTCGCGGAAATTGAATTAAGCATGCAGCAGTGCTAATATTTGAAAGAATCACTGGAACCAATGAAACAATCGAAGTAGTATTTTTTACGAAAGCTCGTGTCAAAGTAAAATTAATGGATGGACCAGTGTCGAGCGTGTAAAGTTCTGCTGA
>JAIYCK010000389.1 GCA_027488055.1 Flavobacteriales bacterium
CTGGGGAGCACTGAAAGTGCGAAGGCTGCAAGCGATTGCAGCCTTTTTTGTTCAATGGAAAACCACTTGCTATGTATTACCTCTACTTTTTATTTTCTATTCAGGCTGATCGATTTTATGTGGGACATTCGCACGACCCATGGCGCAGACTGCAGCAGCATCTCACAAACAACGGTGACAAATACACCGCTAGCTTCAAAGATTGGCAATTGGTTGCTGTTTTTGAGGTCTCCCATTCTAGAGGCGATGCCGATAAAATTGAAAAATTCATCAAGCGACAAAAAAGTCGCACCCTCATACAAAAAATGATCGAGCCTGGATTTACAGGATCAGGAATACTTGCTCAGCTGGTTCGAGTCCCGCATGTGCGGGATTAATCATGGGGCTGCCGCACGAGCGGCCCTGGGGAGCACTGAAAGTGCGAAGGCTGCAAGCGATTGCAGCCTTTTTTGTTACCTATCAAAAGAGTTTATTGGAATAGACGGCTCCGTTGCCTTGCCTCACGCGTAATCATCATTGATCAAGACCCCAAAAGCGATTAGGAATCATTTGTGCCTAGACTGGGGAGCGATGAAGATCATATTGATGCAGAACTTATGTGTCTATGCATTACAAGTCATCAAGTGGAAAAAGGTCCTTCTCATACCTCGCCTCACAGCGGTCTGGGGCTTTGCGTTCGGGCGGGTTTCGGAGCACAAAGTCCAATTTATCACTAAAGTTCATTAGAAGCATAAAGTTCCGTGTTTGCGCGTCAGCCCGCCAGACGCAAAACCCGTGTTAGCGGTTCAGGCTTCTTTAATTGTAGAGAAATGGTTCATCGCCTTCTGCCATTTTTTGCACATTTTCAAGAACTTGTTTCATATATCTAGTGTAAAAAACATTTGCAAAAAGCCATTGAAATGGTATAAAAACAATGCCCTTTCCGTGTATTGTATAGTCGTAATTGATTAGTATTTTGTCAGGCTCTAATTCTGTTGTTGTCCATTCAAAGGTGAACTTCCAAATATTTAACATCCAAGATTTAAAATTTCCAACTTCTACTTTCCAGTATTTATTTTCGATTCGCTCTATTACTTCGTCTGTCGAAACTTCTCCACCTTTGAAAGTTAGCGACTTTGCCGCATAAATGCTTTTTATTGAACCGACCTTACCCCAATTCTCATCATTTGTTGTCTTTGTAACCGAGGGCATTAGTCCAAAACCTGTGTGTACTTTAGTTACATCGCAAAGAATAGGTGCTTTAAATGCTCTTTCGAGCGTGCAGTTGTAGATTGCTTTTGTGTGAATTTTAAAATCCATATTTCGTTTGTATTTTCTTTGTACTTAACTACGGTTTTCAAATTTGTCAACAACGACTTTCGTCACTATAAAGTTGTTGGTCGGAGTTGTTCTTATAGCCTGACCGCTAACACTTGTATCACTGCATGATTTTACCCAATCGTATCTCCGTGCGACGATTGATACTGTGCTCTGGTTCCGAACACGTCTTTTCATCGGCGCATTCAATTATAAGTTCGCTTTCGCCTTTGCCAAATGGTGACAATCGCGACGCATCAATGCCTTTGCCAATCAAATAATCCACGGCCGACTTCGCCCGCTTATCCGATAAGCTAAGATTGTATTGCTCACTGCCTCTTGAATCGGTATGCGAAAACAATTCCACCTTGAATCCAGCATTCTTCGCCATCAGCAAATGCAACTGATCCAATTGGCCCTTGGCCTCATTGGTAAGGGCTGCACTCTTATACTCATAGTAGATCCTGTTGATCACGAAAATATCTTTGGGTGACACATAGATCAATTGATCAAACTCATTCCGCAATGCGATTGCCTCGCTCGACTTGACGCGCTGATAGGATGCTTCTGCGTCTAGAACGGGTAGCACAATTTTGGTCCCCTTGTCCGTCAATAATATTTGACGCACCCTACTTTCCTCCGCCAACACAAAATTGTAAGACAATTGTGGCTCCATGTCTGTAAACTTAAATTTACCATTCGAATTGGTATATGCAATGGCCACGGGCACCCCGTGCTCATCCAAGATAGTGATGGGTTCGCCTTGACCGACATCACCAGGTGTTCGTTCATACAATTGTCCCTCCAAATCAATAGTCAACAAACTGGTGTCTTCGAAATTCCACAACTGAATATCCCTATGTTGAAAAGGCAAAAGTTCCATTTGCAAAAAACCCTCTCGGTTGAATTGAAACACCCTTACCACATTGCCATCCTTATCCTCAATCTGTAATTTGCAAGATGCCCACATTGCCTGATCTATGCCAGATAGATTGACCCTGTATGGCTGATTCATTCGAATTGGATCAATGGAAACCAATCCATCTTGACCCGATTGGGTTGAGTGCACCAATTCCTTTTGTTGGTTTCGAAAGGTCAAAGTAGCGCCTTCAAGTGGCTTCGACTGATGTAAAAGCCTCCCAATCAACTGGTGTTCCTCTAATTTCGCCTTGGGCGCTTGTAACACGTAAATGTCATCCCCACCTAGGCCTCCCGTGCGATTGCTAGTAACCAAACATTTCTCATTGGATAGAAATAAAACGGCCATGTCATCCGCTACACTATTGAATGGAACTGAAAGCGATGTACTGCTTTTCCATTGAAATTTCCGCAGCGCCTTGAATAAATCAAATCCACCCATTCCTCCTGGCTGATTGCTTGCAAAATAAATATCCTCCTTGTATACCGTCGGGAACACTTCATTTGAAGGAGAATTCACACCGGCACCCAAGTTCAATGGCTCTGTCCAATTACCATCTCGCAAATAAGTAATCCAAAGGTCCAAACCTCCTTGACCTCCTTCCATATTACTCGAAAAAACAAGCATTCGTTGGCTTACATCAAAGTAGGGATGAGCATAGTCCCACTTGCTTTGGCAGAAAGGTAAGAGCACTGGACTCGACCATCCATTGCCATTGCGTGTCACACTGTAGATTTTAATAAATCCACCTTTGGCCTTATCATAGTTGGCTGTGCTGCAAAAATAAAGTGTGGAATCGATGGGATTGTATGAGCCCGGACCTTCGTCTTTATTGACGTGCTTGTACCAAAGTGGTTCTGGTGCATGCCAATCGGCAAAATCATTGCGCATGCGCGCTGCACTCATATGAAACAAATTGTTTTTATTCCACGCATAATCGTTCACCAAATCCTGAATGCCATTAGAGGTTATCAATATGGTTTGATCATTCAATACGCTTGTAGCAATGTCATCATTGGGGGTATTCAAGCCGTAAGCGAGTTCACATTGATATAGCTCCTGACCGAAGCCATTCAACCCCAGCACACAGCTGATCACCAACATTGTATAATACATCCAATTCATCATAAATACCGTATTGATTTTACTTTGCCCTTAGGCAAGGTATATCCCAAAAAAAACTCAAAGGAACCCTCATAGATCCTCTGTATAGCTTGCGAAGCGAGGTCATAATTCAATCCTATTCTGAATTGATCAGTAAAATGAATTTGTGCAAGAATAACCGCACCATAATTCCATCGATATCCAGCGCCCAAACCCACTCGATTATTTTTGAGATACATCACGTTGCATTCTGCTTGCCATTCTCCGGCTTCAGACCATTTGAAAAGTCCCGCCATTTGCAATTGGTCGTCCTTCCTCACTTTTTTATGATATCCCAATACCGATTTCAAATGCATCCTTTGGGCAAATGAAGTTTCGCCATAATAGGATCGGGTAAGTTGCCCCAATTCAGTGCCGATATAAAAGTTTTTTCGCGAATAAAAAAAGGCTGCATTCACCAACGGCGCCCAACGTGCATTTTCCCACTGACTTATCTGCGGATCTTCTATATCCAATACGTGGACGCGGTTCCAATCTATCCCATTGCGACTCGCTCCTCCTGCCAAAGCAAAGTTCAAAGTACCATTCGCTAAACGAATCCGATATGCCCATGCCATCTGAAAAGTGGATTGTTGTCGCGCTCCGATTGACTCCGTCAAAAAGCGAATGCCAGCGCCCATCTTATTCTGAGCTAGAGGCATATGCGCCGACACGAAAGAACTCTTGGGACCACCTTCTAAACCTGTCCATTGCTGCCGATGACGAATACCAAAACTAGGGGTCTCATGCTGACCCGCGTATGCAATATTGATATCAAATAAATTCATTGCAAATTGCCCATAACCCCACTCCTGCTGACCCCATGCAGGGCTCAAGCAGCAACACAAAAAAATCGATATGGACCAGCGGAGCGAAGTATTCATTGCATCAATTCAACGTATCCCGATTTAGTTGTTCCAATAACATCAATGGTGAAAAAATAGGTCCCTGCAGGAAGTGGTTTGCCCTCGGTATTCTGTCCAGTCCATTTGACGTTTTTATTGTCATATTTTTTGCCTTCCCAAACCACACTCCCCCATCGATTGAATATGCGCACATGTGCATTTTGGTAGTTGGGTCGCTCAATATTTTCAATATGAAAATAGTCGTTTTGGCCATCCCCATTGGGTGTGACAAAATTGTATGGAAACAGATCACAAGGAACGACCAACGGATTCATCGCGTTGAGATAATACGCTTGCTCGTAGGTGCAGCCATCGCTGGTTGTGATACGAAGGGTGGAAAAAGAGGGCAATCCTTTGGTCTTGATAGCAGCCGCTTGATTGTTCCACATAACGACGAACGAGGCATTGGCCTCACAACCCGTGACAGAGCGAATTTCTACCTCAAAAGTATTGTCGCAATCATTGACCGATACTTTGAGTTCCACCGTCAAGGGTGAAACATTGTCAGGCTGATGAAATCCTTCTGTCACCACATTGCCTTCAGACTGAATGATTGCCACAAATGGCTGGCCCAAACTCGACTCTACATAAAATCCATCCAACGAACGATAGACTGTGGCAGAAACAATGCCTTGCCGCTCCAAACTCAATTGAGCTTGCGTAATGCCTAAATGCAAAACCATTCCGAACAATAAAACAATCCTTATTTTCATTCTTTGCTGTGTTCAATAATCATCCAATTCTCTCCCGTGCTCAGTATGGTGACATACTCAGCCAAGGGCCAACCCATCGTCCAATTGTTAGTTCCTTCAATGAGTTGTCCGCTGATGGGCACCAAATTCACGTCATAGGATGAAGGGCTAGTGCTGTACTTGCGGAGGCGATAGACACGACCCGCGCAGGTGGCCACATCCGGCAAGGTGATCGTAACATCTTCTTCGGTGATGTCACAGAGCAGCAGATAATCCTGGACTCCGCATTGATCCACTGTTGGCCCTGGCGTTTCAGCATCTCCTTCTACCACCCGGAATGATACTGAATGGGAGCCATTGTTGTGAAAAGAAGAGGTGGGCGACTGTGTGCCCAGACCAATTCGCTGAGTGGTATTGAAAACGGCGGTGTCGGACTCATTCCATGTGGCATAGCTAATGGGGCTGATGTCCACGGTATGTGTAATTCCTGCCTCGGTGATCTCCAGCGTGTTTTGATCCGACGTGATCATTTCTTCGATCAATTCATTTTCCGAATCATTATCACCACCCACCAATGCCAATAGACCTGTCACATTGTAACTGAATTCCGAATCGCCTTCGTGAAAAATGAGATTTACCCCATCAAAAGTGATGTCGCTGATGGTCTCATTCACAATACTTCCATCCGACTCATTGATGACAGAATCCGCGGTTGCGCTGTGCAATGCGTATGGCACCGACACAAGTTGAGACACTCCGATGAGCGCGGGAATACCTTGCCCCGGCAGAATGGCTCTTACTTCCACAAAATAGGATTGATTGCTCCACGGTATTTCATCCAAACTGAGATACGTTCCCACTCCGGTAGGAATACCCGCACCGATCTGAACCGCAAACACACCAAACAAATTGGTTGACACGATGGGATGGCTTTCCTCGAAAACGATACTACCGTCGATATCCCCTTGTCGAATAGCAAACTCCAGCGTGACCTCTTGATTGGCTACCAAAAGCCCCTGCGCATCGCGCAATACAGCTTGATACGATATAAGGGCCGGTGCTCCTTGGCTGATACCGACCAATGATAGAACCGATAACAAAAAGGTAATTAGACACTTAGACATGGAGCGGCGGGAATGAGGATTCGATTAGCAATTTACCCTCTTGAGCTGGCCTCCCATCAAATGAAATACAAAACTATCAACGTAAAGACGTGCAAATCAGCGCGCCTCATTGGAGAGTGCGGTAAATACTTCTTCGGCTTCCTGATACCACTCCAACCCAAATTTGCGTATGAGAGGTTCTTTCAAAAATCGAAAGACGGGAACGCCCAGTTGCTTTCCGCAGTTACAAGCAGGTTCGCACACCTGCCAGCGATGATAATTGACCGCAACATATTCCGCTAGTGCCTCCAAACGGACTGGATACAAATGACAAGAAATAGGCTTTCGCCAAGCAATTTTACCATCTAGATAAGCTTGTTCGATACCACATTTAGCGATGCCTTTGGAGTCAAAAACGACGAATGCACAGGCTCCATGATCACCCACCAATGGTGTCACCAAATCACCTTCATGATCCATTTCATACAACCCTTTGGCCGCAATGGCCTCCAGTCCTTCTTTGCGCAAATAAGGCGCTACCACATCATAAATCTCTTCCAAAATCCCTGTTTCCTCGGGCTCCAAAGGCGCTCCACTGCTGCCTTCAATGCAACATGCTCCTTTGCAAGCGTTCAGATCACATACGAATTCATTTTCAAAAATTTCTTCGCTGACCAAGGTGTCTTTGATTATGATCATTTGCCTTGCGTATAGGTTTTGATAGATTGAGCTATGATGCCTATGCATTGGCGAAGCTGTGCTTCAGTCATAACCAGTGGTGGTGCAAATCGAATGATATTGCCATGAGTGGGTTTTGCCAAAAGGCCATTTTCAGCCATGATCATGCATATGTCCCAAGCGGCGTGACCATCCTCACTGTCGTCTATCACGATAGCATTGAGCAAGCCCTTGCCTCTCACTGTGACAATAAGGGGTATTTCCGCCTTCAGTCGATTGAGTTCTTCCCGAAAGATGATCCCCAATGCTTCGGCATTCTCTGCCAATTGCTCGTCCTTGAGCACCTGCAATGCCTCTTTGGCTACAGCGCAAGCCAGAGGGTTTCCACCATAAGTTGAACCATGTTCACCTGGCTTAATATTGAGCATGATCTCATCATTGGCCAATGCGCAACTCACCGGCAAGACGCCGCCACTTAGCGCTTTTCCTAAAATTAATATATCTGGTTTTACATTTTCATGATCACATGCCAACATGCGCCCAGTGCGCGCTAGACCCGTTTGGACCTCGTCTGCAATCATGAGTACATTGTATTGTGTGCACAATGCCCTTACGCCGCTTAGATAACCCTCATGAGGCACCACCACTCCGGCTTCCCCTTGGATCGGCTCAAACATGAATCCCGCAATATGTGGCTCACGCTTAAATACTTCTTCCAAGGCTGATAAGTCATTGTAAGGTACGATGATATAACCCGGCATAAAAGGACCAAATCCATTGGTGCTCGATGGATCTTGAGAACTGCTTATGGCAGCCAACGTGCGTCCCCAAAAATTCCCTTCGACAAATACCATTTTTGCTTCATTGGCGGGAATTCCTTTCTTATCATACCCCCAGCGGCGCGCTAATTTCATGGCTGTTTCACCTCCTTCGACACCTGTATTCATGGGAAGCACTTTATCGTAACCAAAATACTCAGTGATGTAACGCTCGTACTCACCCAATTGATTGTTGTAAAACGCTCTGGAAGTGAGTGTCAATTTACTCGCTTGATCATGCAATGCTTTGATGATGCGAGGATGACAATGTCCCTGATTC
>JAIYCK010000098.1 GCA_027488055.1 Flavobacteriales bacterium
ACTGCCATCTTGCAGAATCTGAACTGCTCTTCCCATCGCGGGATTTAGTTCGTTGATCACCATGAAAAAGCTTTCGTTGTCATATAGGTTGCGAGCGATCAGTGCTTTGGTGCGGATCATAATCGATCGCTCAGATCGTTTGAACTGCTCATCATTGTACGCCACTTTCTTGTCCTCCAACATTTTGATCATCTCTTTGGTGCCGTTGGCTGGCACTTTGTAGTTGGCCATGAAACTATTGATATTGGGATATTGCGAGAGAAGACTTTCTCGGTTGCTATTCACATAGCTGAGGACCCAGTCATTGTTGACGCCCGTCCGAAGCATTTCGCTAAAGTACTCGCTGTTGTCGGTGGTGTCGAGCGGCACAAATACGTCTGGTAAAATGCCTCCACCACCGTACACGGTGCGTTTTTTGTTATTCGTCAAAAACTTGAGGCTGTCGGGCAAATCCAAATTTTCCATCGAGAAATACTCCCCATTTTTGAATCTTTTTTCTTTGTCGCTTAGATACGATTCAAGCCCGTCGTCGTAGGGCTTTTGAATGCATCGCCCACTCGGGGTATAGTATTTCTGTACGGTCAAACGCACGGCACTTCCGTCGGGAAGTGAGATAGGACGTTGGACCAATCCTTTTCCGAAAGAGCGACGACCCACGATGAGACCACGATCCCAATCTTGAATGGCTCCACTCAGAATTTCGCTCGCACTGGCGCTACTTTCATCGATCAAAACCACCAAACGGCCCTTTTCAAAGCTTCCTACCACATTGGGGTCGGCTTTATGATCTTCGCGGCGGAAGTGAGTGCCTTCTGTGTACACCAAGAGCTTGTCGCCCGATAAAAACTCATCGCACATTTCGACGGCGGTATTCAAAAATCCCCCGCCATTGCCTTGCAAATCCAAAATGAGGTCTTTCATCCCTTGGCCTTTTAACTCTACAATGGCCGTGCGCAATTCTTCCATCGTGGTCTTCGCAAATCGACTGATTTTAATGTATCCAATGCCAGGTGAGGCCATGTACGATGCATCCAATGAATAGATCGGTATTTTATCACGCGTGATGGAATACGTGATGATCTCTTTGGATGCGATGCGCTCAATGCCTACAGCCACTTTGGTGCCTTTGGTGCCACGCAGTTTTTTCAGTACGTCGTTGTTTTTAATGCCGATACCGGCCACATTTTCGCCATCGATGGCGACTATTTTATCACCTGCTCGGATGCCCAACTTCTCGGAGGGACCACCTTGGATCGGCTCCACAACGAGAATGGTGTCATGAAAAATATTGAATTGAATTCCAATGCCGTCAAAACTGCCATTAAGGGGTTCGTTGGCTTCTTGTAATTCCTCTTTGCTCAAGTATACCGAATGTGGGTCTAGCTCCTCCAATAAAGCGATGATGGCACGTTCGGTTAGTTTTTCTGCGTTCACAGTGTCCACATAGGCATTTTCAATGTAATAAAGCAAGGTGGCAAATTTTTCAGAAGTCCCGCCTGGATTGGGAGTTTGAGCTGACAACGATTGGAGGAGGCAAATCGATAGACTCAAAGCAACTGCTTTGAAAATGGATAGAGTGTTTATTTTCATAAAAATAGGGTTCTGTACTAAGCTTTAATCTGTGGATTCAAATATGGTGTGAAATGTATTTCATTCTGCAAAGATTTGATACATCGAGTCTGTCGAATCTGCTAAATAACGTGCCATAGTAGATCGACATTTCAAAGGAAGTCTTGAATTACATTTTTTTGTGAATTTATGCATGAGCGACCGTTTTTTACGGCACTGCCGCATGAAGGTTTTATTTTTTCGAACCCAATTTTGTGGCATCTTTGAAATGATTTTGAAAATGTGCCTATAATGCTATGAAGCGATTGATCTTGTTTGTTTGCTCAATGTGTATTTGCTCTCTGGCATTTACCAATGCAGCTAATCCATTGCATAAATTTTATTTTTCCAATTCCACCATTTTATTCAATCCGCGGTCCCAAGCCACTGAATGGACCATCAAATTGTTTGCGGATGATTTGGAATGGACGATCCAACGCGCAAGCGGAAAAAAGATATCTTTCAAGGATCAGCAGCAAGCGGAGTTGAAAAATGTTTTAGCTGATTATCTATTGCGGAATGTATCCTTGAAAATGGATGGCAACCCCTATACAGGCTCGTTCGTTGGTTTCGAAATGGAGAATGACCTTGTCGTGTGTTATTTGGAATTCCCTTGGCACCCGAATGTGCACGAACTAATTGTGAGCAATACTCTTCTCATCTCTGAATTTCCTGATCAAAAGAATATTGTGCAGGTTACTCACAATGGCTCTACGCAAACATTGCTCTTAGACCGACAAAACACGCAGTCCTCCGTGTACTATTGATCGAGGCCATCCCAAATCATTGGAGATAAGGTCAATGTGCACATAATCTCAATGCCAAATCATTTGATCAAATGGAGCCAGCTCATTGCGTTAAGTTCGCGAGTATGCCAGGAGACAATCGATAGCGGTCTTCTTGATATCGCGCATACAAGTCATTCATGCGATGACGAATAGTATCCAACCCAATTTCACGCCCCCATGCGATCAGCCCTTTCGGATAATTCACACCCTTAGTCATGGACAAGTCCAAATCAGCCTCTTGGGCAATACCGAAGTGCATGGCATCAAATGCCTCATTGATCAACATAGCGAGGATACGCTCATGCACAAAGTCAAATTGAGGATCATGTGACTTGGGTGCGCCTATTTCCCCCGTGTAGTTGTAAAACCCACGCTGCGTTTTGCGACCATACCAACCAGCTTCCACAAATTTTAACTGAGTGATGGAAGGCCGATACCGTGGGTCGAAATAAAGCATCTCAAACACACTTTTGGTGACGCTGTAATTCACATCATTTCCAATGAGATCCATCAATTCAAATGGTCCCATTTTGAATCCGAGATGGCGCATGGCAGCGTCTATTTGGTCCATTTGCGCAAGGCCTTCCTCGAAAATGCGAAGTGCTTCGCTATAAAATGGTCTTGCCACACGATTCACAATAAAGCCTGGAGTGTCCTTGGCTTGGACGGGACTTTTTTTCCAGTTGGTCATCAGAGTGATCATCTCCTCACTTAATGTGGCACGCGTTTGCAAGGCTGGAATGATCTCTACCAAGGGCATCAATGGTGCCGGATTGAAAAAATGAAGACCGATC
>JAIYCK010000021.1 GCA_027488055.1 Flavobacteriales bacterium
CAATCCCGACATCAAATCGGGGCGATCGCCGAGCCACCCTGCAGCCAAGAAAAACATCAACAACGGTCCCACGATCCATGTGACAGCCAAACTCACGAGCAACAACCTGGGCTTGGTAAAAATGACATGCAATTTTCGGAAATCTACTTTTACCAATGGCGGATACATCATCAGAATCAATCCGAAGGCAAGTGGGATATTGGTCGTTCCGATCGTCACCGCATCCATCGCTTGTTCAATGGATGGGAAAAGTACTCCCACACCGACTCCAATGGCCATTGCCAAAAAAATCCAAAGGGTCAAAAAGCGATCAACGAAATTCAATTTTTTATTCATGCTCTTTTGGGTAAATAATACATTCAGATACGCATTGACAACTGGATCCTTTGATCCTATTATTTGATTGCCTTTAGCAACAAGCAGATTTAAATTTTTTCTTGGATTGAAACAGCGTTACCACGCCTAAAAAACGATTGATTGTCTCGTGGTTCACACAATAACAAATTGCGTTTCCCTCCACACTTCCTTGAATGAGCCCCGCATTTTTCAACTCTTTCAAGTGCTGCGAAATAGTAGGTTGAGCCAACGGAAGTTCATTGACAATATCCCCGCAAATGCAGGAATCCACCCCCATGAGGAATTGCATAATGGCCACTCTCGCAGGATGCCCAAGGGCTTTGGCAATCGCAGCTACCTCATTTTGCTGCGCTGTAAACTCTTCTGATTTGGTGATTCCCATATTGCTTTATTTCTATATTGCAATATTACGATATAAATTCGCTTTACGCACATTAAAATTCATCGATTTCAAATTCTAACCATAAAAATCCGCTTTACGAATAGAATATTGCTATCCACATTATGCTGCATATTTGGCGTTAACTCCATAATTCTGATAGCTAGCTTTTTAAGCGATTCAGCATAAAACTGCTGCAAGCGCAATGTATTCTCGTGCCAATCTCTATTCCGAATAAAAAATCAAGCGTCTCGACCTCCGTATCATTAGGTATGTTATCTTGGACGCAAAATTTTACCCATGCCCTTACCCACTATTTTTACCCAAGAAGTCGGCGATCAGATCATCGCCCGCATCAATCAGCTAACAGCGCAATCACAGCCCCAATGGGGAAAAATGAATGTCGCACAAATGTTAGCACATTGCAATGTCACCTATGAAATGACTTTTGACAACAAGCATGCGAAGCCCAATGGATTCGCGCGCTTCTTGTTGAAAATGTTTGTCAAAAACACGGTCGTGAATGAAACGCCTTATAAAAAAAATTCCCGCACCGCGCCCGCTTTTCTCATTACCGATGCGAAAGTATTTGAGGCCGAAAAAGAACGCCTTATCCAATATATCCGCAAGGTGTATCACATGGGGGCCAGTGCGTTTGAAGGCAAGGAATCCCACAGTTTTGGGCCTTTGACCAGCGAGGAATACAATAATATGTTTTACAAACACTTGGATCATCATTTGTCCCAATTCGGCGTATAATTGATATCACAACCCCACATAATATCAGTGCTTTTGAGGGATATCCGCTTTTGGATATTCCTCTTTTTTTTGGTGCGGCTCATCGGCATCACTTATCCACCCATTGAGGTGGGGCACAACTGGCGCCAAACCACAGGCACCATGGTGGCCAGGAATTTTTATGAAGTCAATGCCAATCCCTATTATCCGCAAGTTGATTTTGGGGGTAAAAAAACAGGTATTACCGCAATGGAATTCCCATTGCTCAATTACCTCATATACCTATTCTCATTGATATTTGGCTATGACCATTGGTACGGCCGATTGATCAATCTTCTTGTATCTAGTTGCGGTCTGTATTATTTCTACAAACTCATTAAACAGCTTTTCAATGAGCCTTTGGCATTTGCATCCACCTTGCTGCTGACCTGCTCCATTTGGTTTCAATTCAGTCGCAAGATCATGCCTGATACCTTTGCCGTTTCATTGCTATTGATCTCGTTCTACCACGTGGTCCTATTTCTAAAAAGCAGCACATTTCACGGGTTGCGACTGCTGGCCGCGGCACTTTTTTTTATGTGTGGCGCTATGAGCAAACTTCCAGCTGTCATTCCACTCTTTGCATTGCCTTTGTTGTATTTTACAAGGCCCCATCGTGTGCGTTGGTCCGCTTTGCTCCTTGTATTCACCGTGGCTTCCTTGCCCGTATTGCATTGGTATTTCATTTGGACCGATCATTTGACGGAAGCTTATGGCATGCATCATTTTTTCATGGGTAAAAATGTGTCCAACGGTGCTCAAGAAATTTCCAATCATATTGGACTCACCCTGCATCGTGTTTTCATTGGCCCACTCAAATACATCGGTGGCACGGCGTTTTTAATCGGCACTGTCTATGCGATGATCCGAAAAAACAAATCGTTGATGTATGTCCTTTTCCTCACTGGGATAGCCTTGTGTTTGGTCATATTAAAAAGCGGAGAAACCTTCTATGCGCACGACTATTACATCATTCCATTTGTGCCGGTCATTGCGCTCATTGTTGCTTATGGAATAAGTCAATTGCCACTGAAATGGAGTTATGTCGCTTTGGTCATCATTTGTCTTGAAAGCGTGCTCAATCAATACCACGACTTGCGATGGAAACCATCCTACTCTGCATTTGTGCAACTCGAATCCATAATGGATCTCAATACCCAGCCGCAAGATAAAATCGCCGTGAATTGTGCTCCCAATCCATCAACTCTTTATTTTGCCCACCGCACAGGTTGGATTTGTTCCAATGAAGAACTGCTTCAACAAGACCGCCTGGCCGAAATGCAGGCATTCGGACTCAAGTATATTTTGATTTGTAAGACACGATTTGGCAACGATTTGGATCTGCCATCGCTTGATGTGCTCTTCGAAAATGAGCAATTTCGATTGTATAGCTTGGCAGATAAAAATCCCTCACACGGCATTGCTCAGAGCACACTTCACTGACGATCGAAATGGATGCCGTTCCAATTATCAGCGTATATTATTTACAGCTTATTGATCCGACCTAAGCCAATCCGTTGGCCATTTGCATTGCGCAAATCAACTGCATAAACCCCGGAAGCTAAATGGGAAAGATTGATCAAATTTTCTCCTTTGACACACGACCAACTCCCCATTTGTCGACCGCTCATATCAAAGATATACAGACTTGCTGCTTCCTCTTGGTGCACAAAAAGCTGACTATTATTGAAGATCCACGGCAAGCCAACATTCGAAACTTCTTCTTCCACTATTCCAGTCACAATACAATCGGGCGCTTGCATATCTTCCAACACATTAAAGACGCCATTGTCCACATACCAATTTTGCCATTGTCCATCACCACTTGTACTAATCCAGTCGTTGAGGTTGAAGGTCGAAGAGCCATCGAGCCGGGCATTGGCGCGGTATACTTTGAGTGCACTTTGATTGCGATTCCATGTCAACGCTTGAAGCGGTTCCATGACCTCCGGATTTGAAGGCGATTCACAACCCTGGCGCAAGAAATAAACGTACTCTTGATATTGTGGATATTCACCAAAACAATACGCCACACCGTTTGCATCAATAGCAACTGCCACATATTCATTGCAAGCAATACCGAGCGGTTGACTGCATCCCACGTAGGACATCTGAGCCATAAAGGTCATTTGTCGGCCGCGACGATCCGGATTATCGTAATGCGTATCGGTAACTACATTCTGAAGAAATGGGACGGCCAAAAAATCGTCGTGGCTCATCGTGACCGATAGACCAAAAGGATTGTTGAGTGCGTTGTTCGATGTAACGGTGCCATTCTGTGCAGTGAAAATGTGACTCCCCAAAATGGCCATGCCTGCGCTTGTGCCACCGATTACGCCATTCTTAGTTAGGATGAAATCATTCAACGCAGTTTCGACCGGAGTATCCAACCAAAAGTTGATATAATTCGATTGATTACCGCCAGCAAAGAAAATACATTCCGCCTCCGCGATGCGTTGCAATACATAGGGGTCGCTGCCTGACGCAGCATTGCTGCATACGATGGTTTCGACGCTATTGACATTTACACCAAGGTCAGCAAAAAAATAGTTGTTGTACCCATCAGCCCCCGAAGCCCTTAGGACAAGGACGTCACCGCCATTGGCCCGCTCAAGCATCCATTGCATCGCGTTGTCATTGTCCGTAGCTCCACCTGCCAGAACGATACCGCGGGTAGGTGTGACATCCACATCCGCAGAATCTCCGGTGATGTAACTCGTGTAGGATTGAGCCACTACCGGAGCGACACAGAGGTTGAATATAAATAAATTTATTATTATCTGTCTCATTTTACTCTTAAGGTTCGATCATTTCTTCGATACTTGAAAACAACGCGATAGCCAATTTACCTCTTTCAGTCAATCCATACTCCACCACCAATGGCTTTTCGCGAATGACATTGCGCACCAAAAATGCACTGGCCTCCAATTCACGCAAGGCAACCGTCACACTTTGCTTATTGGCTTCTGGAAGGGCTTTCAATATTTGACTGAATCGCACAGGGCCTATAGAAGCCATTTTAAATATTTGGGCTTTCCATTTGCCGTTCAATGTCTTTAAGAGTTCAGACGCGGGACACTTTTGATCCATATATAGTCAGTTTTTTATGACTTATTGTATCGGTGGATAGCATATCGCACCTTTGTGCAATGATACAGCGAAACAGCAGGCTTAGCTCAAAAGACTCCGTAATATTACTTTGGATGATCTTTTGCATTTGGGGCTGTCATCCATCTTCAAAAACAACCGAAATGAATACAGAGGAAAAAAGTGCATTGCTTTGTGACACCTTAACTGGGGCTTGTGAGCTGCCCCTCAGCCAAGGCGATACCACGGCAACTATAGTCAATCCAACTTCTGATATAATTTATTTTACCGACCCTATTTGCTCTTCTTGTTGGGGCATTGAACCTCAGTTGCGAAAATTAAAAATACATTACGGCGATCAAGTCCGTCTCGCATACCGCATGGGTGGATTGCTGCCGGACTGGAGTTACAACAGCGGCGGAATTAGTAAGCCATCGGATGTGTATCATCACTGGCGCGAAGTGAGTGCTTATTATCAAATGCCAATAGATGGGAGCGTTTGGCTAAATGATCCGCTTGCCTCTTCATATCCTCCTTCTATTGCCTTTAAGGCTGCGCAGATACAAGATCCATCCAAAGCGCTTTCCTTCCTCCGATATATAAGAGAGATGGTATTTGTACATAACCAAAACATTGCGAAGTGGGAGCATCTTCGAATCGCTGCCCTTGCTGTGGGCTTGGATCCAATATTGCTTCAGCAAGACATGGGAAATAGTGCATCTGAGGCATTTGAAAAAGACCTCACCTTGAGCAGAACCCATGGAGTGCGTGGGTTTCCAACATTGTTATTCATCAACTCCAAAGGAGAAGAAAAACGCTTGTATGGCTCACAACCCTATACCACTTTCGAACAACTGCTGGCTTGGGCAGCTACAAAACCACTGATCCAATCGGCTCTTCCAACAGACGAAACCCTGTTTAAGATCTACCCTACTTGGACCGCCAAGGAATGGAGTGTAGTAAAAAATATAAGCTTTGAAAAAGCCGTATCCGAATTAAACAGTTATACATCTGCCGGACAGCTCGAAGCGATTACCATTGAGACAGGTGTGCTTTGGAAGGTGCGCAATTGAGCCGCTCCAAATTGATCCCATACTTTGAATCAGTCATCCAATTTTACAAATTGCAAATGCATCTGATTACCCAAGTTGATTCGATAAAGTCCCGCGGCCCATTCCTGCGTTTTCACCTTCAAAGTGTTGGTTGTGACTTTTTCTGAAAATATGACTCGGCCAGTCAGGTCATACATCATCAAGGTGTTTCCGATATAAGCATCAAGATTGGTAAGCATCAAATCACCGCGCGTTGGATTTGGATATATTCCCACATCGTTCTGGAAGTCATTCGTCACAGAGATAAATGTTGCATTCGTCTCCATGCTTTGCGTGCACAGGCCATTACTGACCTGCACCGCATAGGTGCCCGACGATACAATTTCATAAGCACTGGAAACCGCACCTGCGATAGGCTCGTTGTTGAAATACCATTGGTACGTCCAGTCTGCATCAAATAAGGTGGTTAGGACATTTATCGATTGTGTAATGTTCACTTGTGGCATTGGCGTCACAACAATGTCGATGCTATTGGTTTGTACACATTCACCCATCGTGGTAGTGAGTTCGTAGGTACCAGCTGCAGCTGCGACAATAAAGGCGTCAGTTGAAATGACTTGATCATTGATACTCCACGAATAAACTTCACCTGGATAAGTCGCTACTAGATCAGCTGTTTCGCCCTCACATATGCTTGTTGCCGAAGCAGTGATACTTTGGGTTGGTAGGTCATCGATGTTCAATGTAATCGATTCTTCAAACAAACCACAGAGCGGATTATCCACCATTAAAGAAATGTGCTTTTCTCCAGCCTCAGTCAGTAAGAGCTCCTCCGATTCACTCTCAATCAGACCATTTACGGACCAGATATAAGCATCGGCCCACGGCGCTGCCGTGTTGATGCGAAGCGTTTGAGTTGCGCACCACTCGCTGTCGTCTACAGTGAGATCAGTGACAAAATCCTCACAATTGTAAATGGTATGCAAGGTGGTATTGGTCACCACCGCTGGATTGTTGTCAAAATAGATCGAGGCTGTATTGTGGATTTCAGTTCCAGTTGGAAGAGGATCTTTCAGCGCTATGCGGTAGCTCACCAAACCATTGCTGGCCGGTTCATCGGTGGCGCTGTCGGGCAGCATGATGTTATTAAAGTAAAAAGTCAATCCCCGTTGGTCTTCATCCAAAACGGTGATTACCGAATGAGAGTTCGCCACCAATTCAAAGCTCGACAGATCCAAATTTTCATCCAATTGATCTTCGATACGCACATTCAAAGCGGGGGCGTTACCTGTGTTTTGGAACCGAACCACATATTCAATAGCGGTTCCGTCTTCCACAAAATGCGATTCTGTATAACCTATTGGATAGCCAATTTTATCATTGGGATCGTAAGAGCAGGCGTGTTCCATCAGTAAGGTCTTAAAGCCTGATCCGACCAAAGCGCCTCCGCTGAGTGCTGAAATCACACCATTGAATATCATCGTCTCACCAATTAGTTCAAAGTCTGGTGTTTGCAGCAATATATCGTAAAAAAACATTTCGCCAGGCAAGAGATCTTCATAAGAAAAATAGACTGTATGGCCAATTGTGGAATCAATAGGTGTAACCGCCTGGTGACCCAAAATAATATCGTCGTATGTAAAAGCCAAAATGCCATTAATAGGATAATTACCCAAATTTCTAAAGCACAAGTTGTAGTTGACCATATCATCACAGAGGTACCAATCAGGATAAATATCCAAACAGATATTGGCAAAGGGTTGAGTAGCGCTTACTCCGAAATTCGCACCTGCGAGCATATATTCTTGAGATAATCCGATATATGAAGAAGGGGTAGAATAAAAAGCGAAGTTTGGTTCATACACATGTTCAATGTAGAAACTACCCATTCCAACTTCCAATGCGTAAAACCCGTCATTATCTGTATAGACCACCATGTTGTCAGGCTCAATCGTGATTTGCTGAAAAGGCAAACCATAATCATCCCCATCAAAAACTCCATTCGCATCTATGTCATTAAATACGCGACCGGATATGAGATAAAGACATGAACCATCATCACACGTAGCTTGAGCATTAAAATTCATTGCTTCACTATTGGTACAGCCATGAATTTCATTTGTTCCACAAAGACAAAAAAACATTTGATTTTCAACATTAGAATTATATCCAATGAAATCCTCCATTCGATTTGCCTCTTCAAAAACAACGGCACCCCAAGAAGTACTTATTTGCAAACTAACTATTGCAGAATCTATGTAGCCAGCAAAAGGAGTTAACTGAATATCAAAGCAATCATGAGGAACACAATTAAATTCAGCAACCAAAACATCTGTATCCAATTCGAAAAGCGCGTATCTCCGCGGTTCAGGAAATCCAAGTAAACTCTGGAATGAAATTTCAAACATGACACTATTCATATCCAAATCATCACTCGATATAGAGCAAATAATATTGCTGGCGTTCGTGTTGCAACTTCCATCATCGCAGGTGGCATTTGGATCAAAATTACATGCCTCCTGATCCATACACCCATGCGGATCGCAAGATGCGTCATCACAAGTTGCTATTGCATTGTAATTGCAGGATAAACTATCGGTACATCCGCAAACATTATAACAACACAATCCCTGATCACCCAATATATTTTGACTAAAATTACAAGCGGCAGGGTCTTGACATCCAAATGGAATCAAGTTTTCAAACCATTGACAGAATATTTGATGCGATGAGTAAATATCCATTGCACCATCACCGTTCAAGTCCCCTGCTTGCCATTCCGTATCGCTTGTAGGATATCTGGTATAATCAGTATCATTATAAATATTGTACACCAAATTACCACTCACGAAATCTGTCACTATAAAACTAGATCCCCCAATATTTGAAACAAATTCCAAGAATCCATCCTGATCAATATCAAAACAAAGATTGGATGTCCATGGAGAATTGGGAAATATTTCGGATCTTAAATTTCGCATATTACTTAGTTGTCCGTCCGAAGTAACATCGAATAGAAAATCCACATATTCATACGCTCCATTATGCATACTGGCAACCATGTATTTCTGGTTGCTTAACTCATCATTCACAGTATATTTCAATGCGATGGGCAAATCATACACTTCAATCTGAGGACTCCAATTACCCAAACCGTCCATCACTAACTTAAATGTGCCATCATCGTTTGAAAAATAAAATTCCATCAATCCGTCTTCATTTAAATCATGGAATCCAGAAAAACGATTGTTAGCAGCTTCGGGTAAATCCAATGCAAGCGCTTCAAAACTACTATCACCATTGGAAAGGAGCACAAAGGCTAGATAATCATAAGTATATTGATAATCTCCAGAAATCAAAACATCATTGAGACCATCTTGATTAAAATCAAAAACATAGTAATGACTCATGCTATTAACATCACTTGAAAGTGGTGTCGAAGAAATCGATTCAACCACCCAGGTTGTCGTGTTCAATACAGAATATTCTATGATTAGTTGAGCACCATCATAATAGGTACCGAGCCATTCATTCTCTACATTATCTACCAAATCTACTTGAGCAGAAAGATATGGATCATTGTTAATGGGCTGCAAAATCGGACTTTCCGTGTATGCATCCAAAATGACAACACCCTCCTGAGGATAGTAAGTTGCAGGCATGAGAATGTCCATGTGACCATTGGAGTCAAAGTCATTAACGAAATAGGGTTCATCAAACAAATCATTATATCCTAGGTAGGTATCAAGATGACTTAGAGCTGAATGAAAATCATTTTCAAATTGCAACTGAACGGTCAATTGAGTGAAGGGTTGCCGCTCATCCAAAATACCTACATAGTCCAATCCATTAAGTCCATCCAAATCTATAGTTAAGAAGTTACCATTCAAATAAACGGGACCAAACATATCCTGAATCACGGTCACTCCTAGAAAGCCATTACCCGCATTGTTTTGTATAAATTGTAAATTTTCACCGCCACCGTAGTAAATCAGAACATCCTTAAAACCATCATTATTATAATCCGAGAAAAGTACCCGACCATCCACCGGTATTTGGCTTGAAAACAATTGCAGCAATCCAAAATTTTGCTCTGCGTCACCAAATGCAACTTGTGCTATACCATCTCGCAACAGCAGTATATCATCATGTCCATCATTGTTTAAATCGACAAAATAAGCAGCCGAAGGACCCGTATCACTGTAAGAATAAATCACAATTTCATCAGTAAAAAGACCACCTATTTCTTGTAGCGTGCAAATAAGATCATATGTACCGGGAGTAACTCCAGGAACAGTTTGATATGAATCACCAAGGCCATCCAAGTTCCAATCTCGCGAAGGAGTCAAATAATTACCCACCCTTGGAACTGTAATTCCATCGCTGAAGCCTTCTTGATTAACAATCCAAATGTCATCCAAATCTTGACTATTCTCATTGAAGATGTTGGAAGCTAAATCCAAATCGCCATCTTGGTCAAAATCCACCAATCGTTCAGGTGCATCAAACGCAATGGCATAAACTGGTGCACTACTCCACCCTTCAGTTAAATAGGACCACGGATCAGCAGAAATAGGCATTGGAAACGAAAATGGGTCTTCGTAGTCGAGTGCCCAAATAGTGTCATATTCTTCAATGACTAGTTCAAAATTGCCATCGCCATCCAAATCTGTATGATATAACTTTATTGGATCGCTCACCCATTCTCCAATATTCGCAATCCATAATGAGTAACTCAAATTACCATTGCCATCGTTCAGATAAAGTGCACCAGATAAGGTGCTTCCTAATGGCTGCCAAACGAAAACAAAAACATCCATGACTCCATCATTCATCCAATCGACAGGCAATACCTTCCACGGCTCGGCATAATTCAATTCGTCAAAAAGTTCGTGATGTTCAATTTGAGCCGAAAGCATGGTTGAAAGTCCAACCAAGATCAGAAGTATTAATTTTTTCATTCAAAATACATTTAGTCAGAAGTTAGATGCAAATGTTGACTCAATTCCATAAAAAATGTATTTTTTTTTGAAAATATTCGATGGGTAATTAAGAAGATATAAACCGAAGAGGCGCCTTGCAAGGCGCCTCTTCGGTTTATAAAAAAATCC
>JAIYCK010000378.1 GCA_027488055.1 Flavobacteriales bacterium
AGCAATGTACATTCCATTGGATTATGAACACCCTTTTGAATATTTGATATCGCAAAATACCAATTGCCTCGATATGTCTAGAATCCCTTTCAATGCGGAGTATTAAGACCATCGGGACAATTTTACCATCTGCCACCTGTCTGTTTCGTGTTTTCGAATTAAATTGCAAGAAGTAATTTAACCCATTATGAAAAAATTTGCGTTCTTTATTTCAATCACTTGCACGATCTGTGCATGCCTTGCACACCTGCATAACAAGCCTGCATCCGGCGCCATGGAGGAAGGCTATGGCATCCAACCTGGAAGCAGAAAAAATTATGAATATCAGCGCAATCACAATCCACAAACAGGCGAATATCAAGCTGGACTTCGCGCTGCCGCTGTGCAGTATGCGTCTCGTTTGCCGATGCAACTCGATCGCGATCTCACTTGGGTAAACCGAGGCCCCTATAACAAAGGTGGAAGAACTCGGGCATTGGCATTGGACATACTTGATCCCAACCACATCATTGCTGGTGGCGTGACAGGTGGTGCTTGGAATAGCTACAATGCGGGGGCCTCTTGGAGCATTGCTACCGCACCAGAACAATTGCATACTGTAAGCTGCGTTGTGCAGGACACACGCCCAGGACACGAGCAAACGTGGTATCACGGCACGGGTGAAGAATTTTATGGAGTGGTAAGCGGCACCTCTTTCACATCTCTTTTCAGTGGCAATGGCATTTTCAAGAGCCTCGACAACGGAGCTACTTGGGAACCTCTTTGGTCCACAGTGAGCAATACACCACAAAGTATTTTACAAGTCGGCAGCTACGACTTTATCTGGAACATGGTCATCGATCATACCAATTTGAATGAGGAAGAAATCTACGCCGCCGTGTACAGTGGCATCATCAGAAGCACCGACGGAGGTGGCACATGGCAGCAAGTGCTTGGTTTTGGAAGCACTGGCCAAGAATTCAGCGACATCATGATCACTCCTACTGGAGTGCTATATGCGACGCTCAGTTTCGCAAACGGCGCCAACACCGGTGGATATTACCGAAGCACAGATGGTATCAACTGGACTGAAATTGCTCCTGCAGCCATTTATTCGCAACGCCGAACCGTAATGACCTACAATCCTCAAAATGATAATGAAGTATATTTCTTGTCCGAAATAATCGGCACAGAATTGTCCACTGTTGGCCATACGCTTTTCAAATACACCTATCTTGATGGGGATGGCTCTGGTGCCAATGGCACTTGGCAAGACCGCAGTGCAAATCTTCCTGATGAGCCTTGTGAGTTATTCATTGGTGCTGACTTCGATTTTGGAACATGGCGTTCCCAATTCAGCTATGATCTTTGCATTGCGCATCACCCAACCACACCCAATATGTTATTTATCGGTGGAATCAATATTCATCGCAGCGCAAGCGCTTTTGCCAACGACGACAGCGAATGGATTGGAGGTTATCAATGCAACGAAACCAATCCGATTGATTACTCTTGGCCCAACCATCATAGCGATGAGCATTTGATGGTTTTCGACCCGACCAATCCCGACATCATGTACAACGCCAATGACGGAGGGGTCTACCGCACCATCGCTTCTACGGCTAGCCCTGTGGTGTGGCAATCACTCAACAACGGATATATCAATACACAATTTTATACGGTGGCGCTCGAACAAGGCCAAACAAACTCAGACTTCGTGATGGGCGGCATGCAAGACAATGGCTCATGGATTTCAAACTCCAATGACCCTTTGCTCCCCTGGAAAGAAGTACATGCAGATGATGGTTCCTTCTGTGCCATACCAAATGGTCGAAACTGGATCATAACCAGCAGTCAAACTGGCCGTATCTACAAGAAAACCATCGATGCCAATGGACAGCTTACAGGCACCCGACGCATTGATCCAGACAACGGGCCCGCACAACTTTTCATCAACCCATTTATTTTGGATCCTGTATCACAAAACGATCTATATATCGCTGGTAACCGCACGATTTGGCGACTTGCCAATATCAACGCAATTGAAGTCAACGGCGATTATTATTCAGAATTGGATACAGACCTTTGGGACAATATCAGTGAAAGCCTTATTCCCACAAGCGCTGGAAGCATCACGGCTTTGGATCAAGCATTATCAGACAACTCCATTATTTACTATGGTTCCGCACAAGGACGCGCATGGCGTCTTGACAGTCTTTTTACAAACCCCACCAAAACTGAAATCACCAGCGACCTTTTCCCTACGGGAGCATATGTTTCATCCATCTGCATCAATGATTTCGATGTCAATGAAAGTCTGCTGAGTTTCAGCAATTATGGAATTCAAAGTATCTTTCATACTGGTGATGGTGGCACTACTTGGGAGAATGTCAGTGGAAATTTGGAAGAAAATGAAAATGGGTCGGGCGCCGGTCCCGCGGTGTATTGGGTGCACATTTATCCAAGCGAAACCCCTGTCTATTTCGCTGGAACCAGTGCTGGTTTATTCAGCACAAGCACACTTGATGGGGTAAATACGATCTGGACCATCGAAGGTGCATCTACTATTGGAAATGCCATCGTCAACATGATTGAGTCACGGCCTTATGATGGAAAAATCATCGTCGGCACACATGGTCGTGGTGTATACTCTTCTCAAATGCCTGCGGTACAAGCCGCATCGATCGCAGCGCAGCAAGCAGAAACCAACACTCCGTCTGTGTATCCAAACCCTTCGCAAGGCACTTTCAATTTCAGACTTCCCGTCAGCAACAGCGAGTCAATCAAGCTAAACATATATGATGCACGCGGAATTCTTGTTGAATCCAAAATATACGAGTCCGCTCAAGCCAAAACTAACTTGATCCAATGGAATAGTACCGAACATTCGTTCGGTGCCTACTACTATGTGATCAGCTATGGCAAAGAAAAGATAAGTGGAAAAATAATGAAGCAATGAAAAAGGCGCTCTGGCTTTGTTCGATTCTTATGAGTGTTCCTCACCTCATGAGTGCGCTGATGAGTATTCAAATCATCAGTGCCCCTCAATTGACACCATTATTGGACACAATTTATATAACCGGGTCCTTCAATAATTGGAATCCAAGCGATCCTGCTTATCAGTGTGTGCCCAACACCACAGGTTGGTCCGTTGCAATTGAGGGAGAAGAATCTACCCCATTGGAATTTAAATTTACACGCGGATCATGGTCCACCGTGGAAGGAAATGAAATGGGAAATTACATCCCAAACCGTCAAGCGATCCTTACAAATGATCTTACCCTTGAAGTTGTGATAACGGGTTGGGAAGACATTGCTGGCATGCACACCGTCACACCCAATGTACGCATCTTGGATAGTAATTTTTGGATCCCTGAACTCAATCGATCAAGGAGAGTTTGGATCAGTTTGCCCGAGAATTATAGTCCGGATCACCCTGGATATCCAGTGCTGTACATGATGGATGGTCAGAACGTCTTCGATACCGCAACCTCCTTTGCGGGTGAATGGGAAGTAGACGAAAGTACATTCGATATGGCCGAGGAGTCATGTCGCGACGTAGTCATTGTGGCTATTGACAATGGAGGATCCCAGCGATTAGATGAATATTCACCTTGGTTGAATACAGACTACAACGAGGGCGGTGAAGGCATCCAATTTGCAGCCTTTTTGGCTGAAACACTCAAACCATTTATCGATACACATTACAATACTTTGAGCGATGCTGAGCATACAACCATAGCGGGGTCCTCATTGGGTGCGCTCATCGCTACATATGTATTGTGCGCTTATCCCAGTGAATTCGGCCATGGAGCTATGTTTAGCCCAGCCTATTGGTTCAATTCAGAAATTTTCGACTACGCCTCTCAACACCCTTTGAGCATTTCATCTCGCATATATTTTGTATCGGGCACAACCGAAAGTGATGACATGGTCCCTGATATGCAACTCATGGAATCCACCATGCAAGGGGCGGGATTTGGGCCTCCTTTTACAAACCTCATAACACATGCAGATGGCGCGCACAGTGAATGGTATTGGCGCCGTGAATTTCCTGCTGCATTCGAGTGGCTAACGCAATGCGCTGAAGCAAACTCACTGCCAAACATAGCCTTGCAGCGCTATCGATTGTACCCAAATCCAACAGCAGACAGCGTTGTTTTTGAATTACCCAATGAAGCCAAGTGCAGTGTTCAAATATTGGATGCCAAGGGCGTTCCTCAGCATTTATGTTTGATCAATCACAAAAGCCGATTAGATTTGTCCACTTATCCAGCGGGCAGTTATTTATTTGTGATTCGTTCGCTCGAAGGCACCATTTTGCACCAAGAAACCATTATCAAACAATGAGTCAAAACCAAGGAATCCATGCATCCAATGCCCCCAAACCAGTAGGCGCTTATCCTCATGCAAAGCGTGTGGGCAACTTGCTATTTCTTTCAGGAGTAGGACCGCGTGTAGCTGGAAGTGATGCCACAGATAGTGGAGTACCAGGATTACAAGTGGATAAGAATGGCAATTTCATTGCATTCGATTTCGAAGCACAATGCCGGAATGTATTCGATAATGTCCGAGCAATATTGGAATCGAGCGGAAGCAGCTGGGAAAATCTAGTTGATGTAACAGTCTTTCTGGTCGATATGAAGCGTGATTTTCATACATACAATCGACTGTATGCCGAATATTTTACCACAGCACAACCTTGTAGAACGACTGTTGAGATCAACTCATTACCCACTCCAATTGCAATCGAGCTTAAGTGCATTGCAACAATAGATTGATCTGCCGTTATTGGCTATCTTATCTCATTTTAACACAAGTACCGTGAGGGGTCTGCCCATCAGCAGGTGGGCCAATTTCTTCTTTTTAGTGGTGAAGACAATAGCCTTGCCCCGTCCCATAGCGCATTGCAGGCCGCAACCAACGATATTGTTATTTATGGCACTTCAATTGCATAGGCGCTGATACAATAATTCAAAAACAACAGGACA
>JAIYCK010000174.1 GCA_027488055.1 Flavobacteriales bacterium
CTGCAGTAGCATTTGCGGTAGTACCTTCAAAGGTCTGACCACATGCAATAGATAGAGCGCCAGAGCAATCGTCGTTCACAGGAACGAGTTCAGAATCTCCGGTACCTTGGGCACTCATTAAAGCGCTCCAAAGAAGTAATACAGTCAAAAAAGAAATTTGGATTGCTGTTGCAAAGCGAGAAGCAATTGAACGCTCGCAACAGACCACCTGAGGCGTTGTAGAATTTTTCATTAAAGTTAGATATAAGTTAAAAAAATCCGTTAAAAAAGCACGTAAGCGCTAACGCGGAGACAGAAGGAAAGAAGAAGAGTTTTCAAGTCTTAGGATGCAAATATAGGTAGCTTTTCGACAAAACCAAAAAAATATTACATGAAATTGCAAAAAAATACTACGAAAGCCGATTATTCGAAGATGAGATTAATGGCTTTTCAAAACAAAAACACTGAATACCAGCTACTTACTGTTTGCTCATAGTGCCTGGTTAAATCAAAAAAAAACCAACTCGAAAGTTGGTTTTATGCTTTGTTGAGTTTTTTTATCCTATGGCTTCAATGACATCGTATTTTGTGATGATATGATGTTTGCCATTTTCTAGTTTGACTAAAACGGCTGGTGTTTCTTTGGTCAATAGTTTGGATACATGCTCTATTGTGGTGGATTCAGACACGATCGGAAAGGCAGTTCCCATGACCGCTTCAATTTTTATTTCCATTGCATTGGGCTGCTCAGTGATCACCTGAAACAGTTTGCCTTCATCAATGGATCCAGCGAATGCATTGTCTTTGATTACCGGGATTTGGGAAATATCGAATTTTTTCATTTTCGCCACCGCATGCCCGACCAGTTCACCTGAGCCAATGGTCACAAGGGGCTGACCAATGTGCTTTTGCACCAAATCACGCGCTGTTTTGCTCTCTTCAACCAAAAATCCCCGATCACGCATCCATTCGTCGTTGAACATCTTGCCCAAATAGCGTGTGCCATGGTCGTGAAAAATAACCACTACCACATCATTTGCACTAAACATATGTTTCATCTGGATCAGACCTGCCATTGCGCTTCCTGCGCTATTGCCGACAAATATGCCTTCTTCGCGAGCGATCCGACGGGTCATCAAGGCGGCGTCTTTGTCGGTGACTTTCTCGAAGTGATCAATCAAACTAAAATCGACATTCTGTGGAAGGAAATCTTCTCCGATGCCTTCGGTGATGTAGGGGTAGATTTCATTTTTATCGAATTCCCCTGTCTCCTTATACTTCTTGAATACGGAGCCATACGTATCAATTCCAAAGATTTTTACATTCGGATTTTTTTCTTTTAGATAGCGCGCAGTTCCACAGATGGTTCCTCCTGTGCCAACGCCAACCACCAAGTGGGTTATTTTGCCTTCGGTTTGTTCCCAAATTTCAGGGCCTGTGCTTTCATAGTGCGCTTGCGCATTGCTCGGGTTGTCGTATTGATTCGGTTTCCAAGAGTTTGGAACTTCGGCAATGAGGCGAGATGAAACACTGTAATAACTTTTAGGATCTTCAGGGTCTACGTTGGTGGGACATACGATGACCTCAGCTCCAAAGGCGCGAAGGGCGTCGAATTTTTCCTTACTCTGTTTATCCGTACTTGTAAAAATACAATTATACCCTTTGATGACGGACGCAATGGCAAGCCCCATGCCCGTGTTTCCACTGGTGCCCTCGATGATTGTTCCACCTGGCTGCAATCGGCCGTCCTTTTCAGCATCTTCAATCATTTTAAGTGCCATGCGATCCTTGATGCTATTGCCTGGATTGGTCGTTTCGATTTTGGCGAGGACCAAGCCGGGTATTTCACTTGTGATTCGATTGATTTTTACTAGTGGCGTATTGCCAATGGTTTCTAATATGTTGTTGTAGTATTTCACGTGGCGGAATAATCGTTAATAAAGTGGGAGCAAATGTAATGGTTGATACTCAATAATGGACGGATTCTAACTGAACCGCATGGCCTTCACAGGAGATATTTTGGTGATATAACGGGCAGGTAACAGCATACTAAGCAAACAAATGACCAAAGTGGCTAAATTGAGCATCACATACGTCAGCCAATCGAAAGAAATGGGCACATGATCGAGGTAATAATTTTCTGGATTGAGGGCAAAAAGTCCGGTGGTGTGCTGCAACAATGCGATGCCGAGCCCAATGAAATTACCCATAAGTATTCCCTTGCCGATGATCCGGCCAGCGTGGCGCACAAAAATGTGCATCACCAATTGATCGTGAATACCCATCGCTTTGAGCGTGCCAATCATGGCTTGCCTCTCAAGAATGATGATGAGCAATGCGCTGGTCATATTTACAATCGAAATGACAATCATGAGCACAATAATGATGATGACGTTGATGTCGAGCATTTTGAGCCAGGAGAATATTTCGGGATGACGATCAGTGATTTTTTGGGTTTGCAGAAACTTGCTCGTTAATTGGGCAAACATCGCATCATCAGTCGCAATCAGTTCATTGTAGTTCTCAAGTAAAACCTCATAACCTCCAATGTAATATCGATCGCTGCCTCCAGAAGTATGGATGGTATAGGTAATGTCGCTGCAGTCCAATGGCGGTGCCTGATCTTGAATTTCAAAATCAAAGAAGACCGTATCGGGGCGCGTGTGCGCTTCGTCGTGCACGATGGCTGTGATAGTGGTGTCGCTCGTGATCTCTACAAAATGAGGGCCTTCATCGGTCACATCATCGCACGACCATTGCCATTGGTAGTCGCCTTCGCCTCCAAAAGCGAGGCTGCCGAGTACGAATTGATTTCCATAACAAACGCTGTCGATGATCCCTTCGGCGCGAAGTCCCCAGCCTGATAGGCGCTGAATGTGGCGCATATGAACAAAAATAATTTGGCGATCGAAATCTTCTAATCCTGTGTCGTATATGCCACATACTTTGAAATTGCGCTGCCGAGGATCTGCATTTTCGGTGAATACATAGACCGAAACTTTCTGATGTAAGCGGACTCCGAGGCGCTTGGCTAAATAGGATGAAATCATGACCTCCATGCTATCCGGGTGGCCGGTGAGTAGCCGTCCTTCCTTCAAATTGCCCTTAAGAAAAGTCGTGTCGTAGTCAGCACCAATTCCTTTGGCCACGATGCCTTGTATGCCTAAGTCTGTTTCGAGAATACCAGGCTTGCTTGCAAAAGTTTGAACATTGCGAACACCCGGAATAGCCCGAAGGATGCTGTCTATAGCGGGATCGAATGCCAACTTTTGGGAATCTTTGCTGTAGGTTCGATCGGTGGCAGTCACTTGAAAATGAGATCCAAAACCGATCACCTTGTTTCGTATTTCCTCTTGAAAGCCTTGCACCACCGCGAGACTTAACAGCATCAAGGCCACACCAACGGCAATTCCCCATGTGGCAATCCGCACGATGGGCTTCGATATTTGTTTTCGATCATCGCTGCGAGCGATGCGTTGAGCTATGAATTGCGCGAGTTGCACCATGAAGGCAACGAAGATAAGAAATCCAAAGGGGTGCACCTGCCCCTCATGGTCAATTAAGACGATGGACTGTTTAAAGAATACATAGCGGCAGCCTTGCTTGCTTCATACGGAAGGTTTTCCTTTCGAAAAATCAGGTGGATTGAAAAAAATTGAATTGAGGCGCAATTATTGAAAACTATTCAGCAAGCCATTTCAACTGAATGGAGTGGAATCGATATTTGCCATATGCCGAATTTTTTACCTCTTTTATATTTTTCCTTGGCCTTGTTGCCAGCAGCATGCGGACAAGGTGAGTCAAGACCTTTGGAAGAAGCTCAATCTGTCGTCATTAGCCCATCGAGTCCAATGCAAATCACGGTGGGCGCTGAGCGGATCAATACATATGTGCCTCAACTGAAAGACCAATCGGTTGGAGTGGTGGCCAATCAAACATCATTGATTGCAGGAAGACACCTTGTGGATACACTCCTCAACGTGGGCGTGCAGGTAAAAAAGGTATTTGCTCCTGAGCATGGATTTCGGGGCGATGCAGGCGCGGGCGAGACCATTCGAAACGGCGTGGATGCGCTTACGGGATTGCCGGTGATGTCATTGTATGGTTCAACCAAAAAGCCGACCAAAGACATGCTGCAGGACTTGGATGTGCTCGTTTTTGATATTCAAGATGTGGGGGCTCGCTTTTACACTTATTTGAGCACATTACATTATGTAATGGAGGCTTGTGCCGAAAATGGCAAGAAGTTGATTGTCCTTGATCGTCCTAATCCCAATGGATTTTATATTGATGGTCCTGTGCTTCAGCCAGCGTTTAAATCCTTTGTGGGGATGCATCCGATCCCAGTGGTGCATGGATGCACGTTGGGCGAGATGGCACAAATGATCAACGGGGAAGGTTGGCTCAAAGATGGAGTGCAATGTGAACTGCAAGTGATTAGCTGTGTCCACTATAATCATACCTCACTGTATCAAGTCCCTGTGCGCCCTTCCCCTAATTTGCCCAATGCATCGAGTATATATCTCTATCCATCGCTTTGCTTTTTTGAAGGAACCATCGTCAGCGTGGGTAGAGGTACGGATGCGCCATTTCAGGTCATCGGTTACCCTGGAAACACCACTGGAACGTATGCCTTTACGCCGCGCGATATAGCTCATGTCGCTATGAATCCTCCTCACAAGGATCAACTTTGCCATGGTCATGCCTTGTCTGAGTTTGGACAATATCATTTTCTATCCGCACGTCAAATTTACCTTCAGTGGCTCATTGGTATGTATCAAGGATCATCAAAAAAGACAAGTTTTTTTTCAGAACCAGCCTTTTTTGACAAGTTGGCTGGCACGGATCTTTTGCGCAATCAAATCATCGGCAACATGGATGAAGCCGCCATACGCGCCACTTGGCAACCCGGCATAGAAAAGTATAAAGTCTTACGAAAAAAGTACTTGTTGTATGCGGATTTCGAATAGTCACTTTTTGAGCATCCAAGGCACTTTGAATTTGGATTGTGTAAAATGGAATTTCACGCCGTTTTTTGTTGGGTTTGGGTTAAATTTGTGTCATTAATACCATGCGAACGTGAATACAATCCGATTCCTGATCTTGTTAGCTTTGGCAGCCTCCTTTGGGGGATGCAAAAAATCTGAAGATTATGTGCCAATGCCATATGCCTGTAATTGTGGTACCTTGAAATGGCAAGGTGCAACGGCGCAGTTAATGGATGTAAATTATATTCTAGCAGACAGCACAGTGAGCACCTCGCGTCGTTATTATGTAACGGCCAACGTGAAGGACGCCACTGAAACAGGCGTTCATTCTCTTAGCGCTTGGATTGAAGTCCCAGACGTCAGTATGGGCCCTAATTTCGAAGTTGATTTGGAGCCGGATAGCGGAGAGCCAGTCACAGAATTCAGCGCGTGGATTGACGAACTTAATGTGAATGATCCGATTGATTCTTTGCGTAGCTTTATTCCTGTGAATGGGGTTTTGCAGATTGGGCCAGCGCCAGCCACTGGTGGCACGGAGCGCGTCAATTTTATATTCACGATGAACGAAGTGGATGAAGACGGAGATTTGATTGATATTCCTGTTGTTTTGAATGGTAGTTTTAGTCTAAGAATCGAAGACTAAATCGGATGCAGGCATGAAAGTTGTCATTGCAATGAAACCCTCTTACGAAATGTGCCGTAAACCTTCCTTTGTTAATCCATGAAAATCGCTTTTTTAGTGAACATATTGAAAATACTGATATTCCTGTGCTTGCCTTTTCAACTTTTAGCCCAGGACAATGCGCTCAACAGGCAAGTCATGCGTTCCCACCCCAATGGGAAGGATCATGTAGTGCTATACTTTGACGCCAAAACGAATGAATTGGCAAAGGAGGAAGTGTATTTTGTGAATGGCAAAATAGAATGGAGCGGCTACTACAAGAAAAACCTCGAGTCGGGTTTGTGGAAATTCTATTACTCGAATGGCAATCTAAAGATCCAAGAAACCTATCTCAATGGGAAAGAACACGGTGTGTCCACTGAATACGATGAGAGTGGCAAAAAAGTGAAGGAATCCTATTGGAAGAATGGCAAGCTGCTCAAAGAACTCAGCTATTAGTGAGGTTCACGAGTGAATCTGTTGTGATGCCAATGATGCGATCTTCCTTGCGTGGCTTGATGGGTATATAACCAGTAAATGCGCCAAAGGCAGGCAAAATCCCCTGATTTTCTCCAAAATAAAAGCAAGGAATCACCATGCTTGATTTGCCTTTGCCAACGAGTCTCACACCGGGGTGGATATGTCCGCTCAAATAATATGTTCCATTCTGTTGATTTTGCTTCGCAGGCGGTGTGTGGACGAAGGTAAATGGATCCAAAACAAGCTCATCGGTCATTTCGAATCCCAAATGCAAGAAATCTTCGGTGTCTTTCAAGTCGTGATTACCTAGAACAAGTCGTTTTCTTAATTCAGGATATTGGTCCAAATAATCCACAAAGTCGGCCCATTCTGCATTCGCTCGGCTATGAGTAAGGTCACCGATGACAACCAATTGTGCGGGCTTAAAGGTTTCGAAGAGAATGGTGAGATTCCAGTAGTTGTTTTTGGCGGTTAAGGCGGGCAGTGGAATCCCATTTTCACGGAAATGACCTATTTTTCCTACATGTACATCACAAACAATGAGCATTTGTTCACGCGGCCAAAAGATTGCTTTGAGATGGTGAAGAAGCAAGGTTTCACCGGCAATTTCAATGGACAAGGTGGAGGAGGTCATGCGCAAGGAGCAATAGAAAAAAGGAACCCCTGTCAAGACCTAACTTAACAGGGGTTGTAATATTAGCGATGCATCATTATGCTTTGGTCATGCGTGCTCTTAATTCGTGGTCAATGGCGTCTAAGAAGTCTTCAGTGCTCATGTAATGAGTGTCTTGGACTTTGTCACCATAGATGCAGAATGCGAGATCCTTGGTCATCTTACCAGACTCTACAAGATCTACACACACTGTTTCAAGTGTTGTGCTGAAGGCAGCAAGCTCTGCATTGCCATCTAGTTTGGCGCGGTGGGCCAATCCTTGCGTCCAAGCAAATATGGATGCAATTGGATTCGTAGATGTCTTCTTCCCTTGTTGGTGCTGGCGATAGTGACGCGTAACAGTTCCATGTGCGGCCTCAGCTTCCATGGTCAAACCATCTGGTGTGATCAATGCAGAGGTCATCAATCCAAGTGAACCAAATCCTTGCGCAACAATATCACTTTGAACATCGCCGTCGTAATTTTTGCATGCCCACACGAATCCACCTTCACTCTTGAGGCAGAATGCCACCATGTCATCGATCAAGCGGTGTTCGTAGGTGATTCCCAATTCTGCGAATTTGGTTTTGAATTCATTTTGATACACTTCTTCAAAGATGTCTTTGAAACGACCGTCATAGGCCTTGAGAATGGTATTCTTACTAGAGAAGTAGAGGTTCCATTTGCGCATGATGGCCTGATTGAAACAGCTGCGTGCAAATCCAAAGATGCTCTCTTCGGTGTTGTACATGCTCATTGCAACACCATTGCCTTCGAAGTTGTATACTTCCCACACTTTTGGGGCGTCCCCATTTTCTGGTGTGAAGGTCATGGTTAATTTGCCTTTTCCTTCAATGACGGTATCGGTGGCACGGTATTGATCACCGAATGCGTGGCGACCAATGTTGATGGGTTTGGTCCAACCTTGCACCAAACGTGGGATATTGCGACAAATGATGGGTTCACGAAATACAGTGCCGCCCACAATGTTGCGAATGGTTCCATTAGGTGATTTCCACATCTTTTTTAGACCAAATTCTTTTACACGCTCTTCGTCTGGTGTAATGGTTGCGCATTTTACAGCAACATTGTATTTCAATGTGGCTTCTGCACTTTCAATGGTTACACGATCCTCAGTGGCATCGCGGTTTTCGATTCCGAGGTCATAGTATTTAATGTCCAATTCAAGATATGGATGGATGAGCTTCTCTTTGATGAAAGACCAAATGATGCGGGTCATTTCATCTCCGTCCATCTCAACGATTGGATTTGCAACTTTGATTTTTTGCATGGGTAGGAAATTTATGGGTTGTCAAAAAAAAACCCGCATTTCGGCGGGTATTGAATGCGAATTACTCGGCGTGTTCTCTTGTGGTGAAGTAGTATGCTCCTTCGATGAGTGCATTCTCATCGCTGTCGCTTCCGTGCACGGCATTGGCTGCAATGCTTTTTGCGAACATGCGGCGAATGGTTCCTTCCTCAGCCTTGGTTGGGTCTGTTGCACCAATTAGGTTACGGAAATCCTCTACTGCGTTGTCTTTCACAAGAATAGCAGCCACAATAGGTCCGCTGGTCATGTAATCAACCAATTCTCCGAAGAATGAACGCTCTTTGTGAACGGCATAGAACGCACTTGCTTCTTCCTTGCTCAAGCGGGTCCATTTCATTGCACGAATACTGAAACCAGCTTCAATGATTTTATCCAAAATTTTACCTGTATTGCCTGCTGCTGTAGCGTCCGGCTTGATCATGGTAAATGTTACATTTCCTGCCATTTGTAGTGTCTTTAATGTTTAATAAATAGGCTGCGAATTTAGACTAGAATCTATGAGTTTCCAAGCATACCTCTCAAGGATGCCGCTTATTGAGTTGGGTTTTCCAAGTTGGCATAGCTGCACACATCAAACAAAACCCAAATAAGAGCAGCAAACCGGGGGTTCGATACCGAATGATCGCACCCATAATGGGGACTGTATTGCCTAGAATAGCGGCCAATGCAAGTACAGCGCTCACTGCTAGCCATATCATAGGACGATGGCTCGCCATAGGCCGTCTAAAGTGAGTGATGGTCCACACTAGCAGGAAACATGTCAATATATTTTCTGCGATGAAAGGGAGATAAATCCAGGATTTGAGTTCCCATGGATACGGACGGAGGTAGGTGAGGGCGAAAGCCTCTGGAAAGTGCACCAAAAATTGGTCAATGCTCTGTGTCGACGGCACATACACAAAACTTCCCGCTTGTTGGAGATGCGCTACATTGGTAAAATCAGTGAGCTTTTTGTGAAGGACATATAAAAAGTCACCACCGATGAAAAAGTAATGCGCATGTTGCGCCAAAACGAAACAAACGAGCATGGTGCCTATCCAAAGCCAGAGATAGCGAGTGGTTTTGATGAGTCGGGTCAATGCCCAAAAGATTAGACCGGGGAGTAGGGCAAACAACACATATTGTTTGATGAAAATGAGCCCTGGCAAAAGAGGAATAAAGTACCAAGCATGCTTGCGCGACCATTGACCGCGGCTCCACATTGATAGGAGGAGCATTAAACCACCGAAAATGGGCATGAGAGCCGCCTCTTTGGTAGGCGCGCTGGTCCAAAAAAGTGGCGTAGGCATCAAAAAAAGGAGGGCCCAGAGCCATCGTTCTTGCCGTGGTTGAATAAAAGCTGCAAATGCTTTGAAGAGCCAAATGGTGCCAAGAAAACTCAGTAAACTAAAAACAAGGGCATGCACATGAAAAAGGCCATGCGACAAGAGGGCAATAGGTACATTGAGCCGTATGATGGTGGAGCAATCATTGGTAAGTCCATAGAGGTAGCCACTTTGCCAACCGATCAACTGATGTGAAAGCGCATCATAAAGGGGATCATCGATAGAGTAGCCAAAAAACAAAGCGCTGAAAACCCGCGGATGATCGGGCAACAATTCACTGAGGATGCAGGCATCTTGGACATACCGAATCGCATCTGGAGGAATTTGGTTTGCGCTATAATGCGAGGAATAGGTCCAAAAGAAAACAAAGCCTACAAGAATCTTGACAGCAAATGCGCCAAGCATCCAATAGGTGGGAATATGAGTCAGTTTGAAGTGCCGTGAACGCGCAATTAGAAAGGCGCTTGCAGCCAATAAAAGCACGTAAACTATATACTCATACATCAGGCAACCTTCGCAGGTGATTTAGGCTTGATTTCCATACCAAGCGCTCCTAGTAATAGCAACACCAAAAGTCCGCTTCCACACATATTGATAGCAGATGATTTAGTGAAACTTTTGGGCTCAAAAGACCACACGATTTCATGGCTTCCAGCTGGAATCAACGCTCCTCTCAGGGTATGATCCACTTTGAAATATGGTTGCTCTTGACCGTCGATGCGACATACCCATCCTTCTGGATAATAGATCTCGCTGAAAACTGCAACAGCTGGCGCATTGCTTTGGCTCGCGTATGTCAGTGTGTTGGTATGATATGAGGTAAGGCGGATAGCATAGGTGGAATCGATGGCCACTGTGGTGGGCAATTTGGACGCCTCTCTAGCAGCAACAATGGCTGTGGATCGCAAATCAGTTGTTGCAATGGAAAGCATAGCTTCATCGGGCGTGGCAGCGGATTTGACGTTGCTTACAAACCACGCATTGCCATATGCCCTTTTTGCATTTGGAATAGGACGGCCGCCTCCATTGATTTTGATGTATTTGGTGTTGAGCAAATGAATGACTTTGCATTGATCCAAGGTGGAGTCCACCACTTGCATGCTTTGGGATTTGAGCGCCTCTTGGATACTCGCAATTTCTTTGTCGATGTAAAAGTCATATAATTCTTGATACGACTTTAGTTTGGCAGCATGGTAGCCACCAAGACTTTTGTGGAAATACGCAGTGCGCGATTCGCTCATTGTACCTGGTGTTGCAAGTAACACACGGAAATTGGTATTCAATTGCAATACGCCGTATTCCGAAGACATGCGAATGAGGTCTTGATTTTTCACATCGTTATACGGTGCTTTGGCAGCCATTGCGGAGCTCAGTTTGCTCACCTGGGCATCGAAGTCCGCGATCGTTCCTTTTTCTGCCTCGAGAATGGCTTGATCGGTGGCGTCTGGTGCAAATGGAAATACCATGTCGTCTACTTTGGCATAATGCACATAGTCTTTTTTATTCTCGGCTACAAGTTCCTTGTCTTCATTCATATATCTCGAAGAGATAAGCCAAATGTCTGCTACGAAAAGCAAGGACAACAAGGCGATGGCCGGGTACTTTTTGAGTTTGCCCATCATCACAGCGACTACAATTCCAATCGCCACAAGGATGATCAAGAGACTGCGTTGTGCGTCTTGTCTAAATACGTAGGTCCGCACCTTCAATAAATTTGCTTCGATGTCGTCGATCATGGCAAGTGTCTGGCTTTCCCCTTTATACTGTGTCAACAGTTGATCGAAATATTCTTTTTCGTTGTTGCTGATGAGATCCCCTGTAATCGTCGGTTTGGCAGTTACAGCCAACAAGATTACCAATCCGATTCCAAGGCCAATAAGGATAGGTTTTTTGCGCACTGCAGCGCTCTCGGTGCTGATTAATTCCTGTATCCATATCAAAGCCAATGCGGGCGCCATGAATTGGATGAGCACCAGCATCATTTTACTATCCCTGAACTTATTGTACATGGGGAAAGAATTGATGAAAAAGCTGTTGAGCCCGTGCATTTCACGCATGCTCAAAGCAATGGCTAAAATGGACAGGATTAAGAAGGGCCAGCGAATGATGTCTCTGGAGAAGGCGATGGCCATCGCAAACAAAAACATGATGGCTGCTCCGAAATAAAATGCGCCTGCAGATGCTCCTTGACCTCCCCAATAAATTGGAAAATTTTTGAGTTGCTCTCGCACGTTTTTATCCGACTGACCAAATGCCTCCCTGTTTTTATCTATACTAATCTGAGAGTTTCCTCCTTTAGCATTGGGAATAATCATGCTCCAGGGTTCACCCGCGGACATGTTGTAATTGAGAATGTACTCGTCGCTCAATCCATCCTGATCGGGAGCCATGGTGTTGTTGGCGTCTGACTTGATGGTCAAGTCGCTGGTGCCTCGTGTGGTGTATTTGCTATACTCATAGGTAGTAAGTAAATTGCCCACATTGGGGAGGATTCCGATGATCGCAGCAATCACAAGCATCGCCGTTCCTTTGAGCAAGTACCCCCAGTTTTTTTGTATGGCCAAACGAATTATTTCTGTGAGTCCAACCAAGGCTAGGAGAAAGCCGAGATAGTAGGTCATCTGAAAGTGATTGGAGGTGAGTCCAAGTCCAAAGAAAAGAGCAAATAATGCAGATCCCGTTAACAGTTTTCCGCGGTAAGTAAGGAGCAAAGCGCCTACCGTTGGCGCCATGTAACTAATGGCATTGATTTTAGAAGTGTGTCCTCCGCCGAGGTATAGGATATTGATTGTGCCCAGTCCAAATGCAATACTGCCCGCTATGCCAAGCCAAGGATTGATACGCAGACACAAGGCGAAAATGTAAAAACCCAACATACACATAAAAAGGGAACCAATGGCCGGATGCATGCCAAGTTTCATGATTTTATCGATGCCACGTAGCATATTGGTTGCATATATCACGGTGGTTTGATAAGCAGGCATTCCAGCGAACATATTGCCAGACCAAAGTGGTTCTGCACCTTCATTCATCAAGCGATAATCCTGAATTTCTTTTGCCATTCCCATCACGTTTTGGATGTCGTGTTGTTTGATGGTGTAGCCATTGCCAATCATGCTAAAGAAGACATGCGCAACGATCGCAAAAACGACAATGGCCGCGGCATGGGGCAGAAATTTTACAGCAATATTCTTGATGTTCATAGTCTGTGATGAAAGAGGTTAATCTTTAATTTCCGTATAATCGGTGTATTCTTCGGGTTGTGGTTTGCGGTTCTTCTCTACGGTGACTTCACCTTCCTTGCGACGGGTTTGTTCGTGTATGTTATTGCCGTTATGATGCATTTGATCACGCATTTGCTCTTGTGCTTTGCGCACCACATAGGGGGTGGCCAAACGTGCGATAAGTCGCAAGATAAAGGAGATGGCTATCAGCCAAAAAATAAAATTGAAAAGGCCGCGCCAAGAGGCTTCATAAATCATGGCACGAAACTAATTCGAAACGGTCATTAAAAAAAGGCTACAGCGCACCTAAAAAGCGCATTTTAGCAATATGGCCTCATTCTGTGACTTCAAATGATCGATAGGTCTCAAATCCCCCCCAACTTAATTGGACGAGATATTTATTCGGTGGTAAATAGTATCGGCCGTCTTTGGCGGGTTCAGTGGGTATCGCTTTTTTGTCATCTTCTGCCGCCGCTTTTTGCCATTGATTTTTATCAGATTCACTTATACTTAGGTCGTATTTAAGTAAGGTAAGGCCTGCATCGAAATCCCTCGAAGCGGCGCGAGCAATAGGAAGGCTATCCAATGTACAGATCTCTACCTGCACCAGTTTGACATAGTCTTGACTGAATACAGGAATGGTCAATAGTTCAATGGAGTTATCAAACCATTTACTCCAATAATTGCCTCTGGAAGCATGCGCAACGGGAGCTATCGGAGCCAAACTAAGATTTTCTCGCTCTTCATAATAATGCCGAATCCAATGCAAGTTCATGGCATACATTCCTCTCCCGTGGGTGCCAATCACAAGGGTGGATGACAACTCATGGATAGCTAGATCATGCACGGCAGCTCCGGGTAATGCTGCTGAAAGGGAGATGGAAGTGTTGCTGCGGAGATCATGCACATACAATCCATGATCTGTTCCGATGTAGATTAGATTGGGTTCTACAGGATCTTCCTTGATCACATTGATGGCCTCTGCCATCGGAATGTTTTGTGATAAGCTAGACCATGTTTTGCCTAGATCGTCGGTGTAAAAGGCGAGCGGAGCAAAAAAATCATCCCGATATCCGTTCAAAGCGACATAGATTCGTTGTGGGTGATGCCGTGAAAAAAGGACTCTGCTTACCCACAGGCCGACGTGGTCATCATTGAGCCATTTGCCCAATGCATTGGTGATATTGGTCCAATGATATCCATTGTCAAGCGATACATGCACCAGTCCATCATCGCTGCCAACTACCAAATGTCCCATGTGCGAAGTTGATTCGCTGATGGAAGTGAGCGTTCCAAATGAAACATCGCCAAATTGTGTATTTCTTGTCAGATCTTCACTCAGGGTTTTGAACGTTTTTCCGCCATCCGTGGATCGGTGAACTTTATTGGAACAGATATACATCACATCGGGTTGGTGCGACGAAATGAGAATGGGCGTCTGCCAATTCCATCGCAAAGGTGTTTCTCCTAAAGCGTGCGTTGGATGCACATATTCAATCGATTGACCCTGTTGATTGACGATGGCATATTGTCCAAATTGATAACCTGTGAACACTCTGTTGTTGTCGCGCGGATCGATGGCTATTTGCATCCCATCGCCACCCATTATTTGGTGATAAGGGTAATGTCCAGTTTGGTGCCATTCACGTGAGTATTGATAGTTGGAGGGGCCCACCCACACGCCGTTGTCTTGCAATCCGCAATAGACTTGGTAATCCTCTGTTTGTTCTACTGCAACGGCATAACACTGCGCGACTGAAGGCGCATTGCAATTGACCCATGTGGTTCCGTTGTCATAGCTGATTTGCAATCCACCATCGCTTCCGTTGATGAGGTGTCCAGGTCGGTTGGGATTGATCCATAATGCATGGTGATCGGCATGTACATTGACAGGATTGATGCCTTGCCATGTTTTACCGCCGTTGTTGCTAGTAATCAAAGGCACACCGGCGATATAAATTTGTGTTGGATCACTCGGATTGACCTCAATCATGCCGAAATAATATCCATAAGAGTATACCACATCTTCCAATGGATCCTCGTGGGTTTTTTTCCATTGTTGTGCATTGAAATCATATCGATACACCTCGGCGCCCATAATTTCCTTTTCGTAAAACGCTGCTGTTGGCTCGAAGAGATAATCATACAATGCACGAGGCATAAATTTACCGCCTTGCACATCGGCCTTGAGACTAGACGATGAACCCAGGTGTTGCAGATTGTTTTGATCGATGAATAACTGCAGCGAATCATTTGCGAGGCCCATGAATTGCTCTTTGTTCATCAATAAAAAATCTTCTTTTTTCAAACCAGTCAAGGCTGTCACGTCCTTCTTTTTTGGCATCTGATTGTCTAAAAAGGCATACAAGAATTTCTCAGTGGTGCTATGCGCAAAGGCGATGCCTATCCGGCCATTGTATTTTGCCTCTGTAGAGCCAATAGTGGGCATGAGCTTCCAGTTGATACCGCCATCAATAGAGTGGTAGATGCCACTGCCGGCGCCCGCCTCTTCAAAGTTCCATGC
>JAIYCK010000089.1 GCA_027488055.1 Flavobacteriales bacterium
CTTAAAAAAAACCCTTTACAGGACTTTCGACACCCACTATGGCGCCATGGCCTCCGCCACGCTGCGCGTATAGGCACAGAAATAACCAAGCGCATCATTGCTGAGGTTGGTTTCGGGATTGGCAGGCGCTGCAGTCGATTCACTGACATTTTGCAACATCGTGAACCAATAGTTGTAGTTGGCTTCGTCGATGTGGTCAATTTCGATCATCACCATATCGCCAGATTCAACCGCCAAATCGGGTCCGCCAAAGATGGCACCATTGAGCATGCCGTCGGTGAAGGTGTCGTCGGTGATGAAAATGTCTGGCTTCTTTTCACCGTCAATATAAAGATTGGCTTTGTAGAAATCCTTGCGACCGCCGACATCTTGAAAATTGATAGCGGCGAATATGGAACCTGGAAACAACTCATCGAAATAGATCGGTGAGAGGGTCACCACATCAGGCATCGTGGAAGAGGCTTCGTACACTTGACCCTCTAACTCGACACGCAAAGTATAGGTGGCACCAGGTTGGCCCAATGGATTTTCGGATTTATACAATCCAGGTTCTGTTTGAATGAGGGAGATGATATTTTCGACATCACCTATTTTTTCAGTGATCTGAACTACTGCATTGGTCACGTTCGGATAGGTGCTCGGTTCATCAAAAGGAACAGATCGGTTGATTTTGACTTGCGCTTGAAAATCGTTGTTGGTCACCGTGCCCATGATCACAATTTTTTGGTCACTGGCATCGAGATCGATGTCCACTTCTTTTTCGCAAGCGCTGAGCAAGAAGGCGAGGCCTGAAAGGAGTAAAAGTATTTTTTTCATGATCATTTGAATAGGAAGTTATAGGTCACAGAGGGCACCCAACGGAAGAGGGTGGTTTGATATGCCGAAGTGCGTGAGGGATCTTCGTCGTTGTCACGGAAAGAAATTGTGAATGCATTTTCTCTACCGTAAGCATTGTAGAGTGAGAAGTTCCAGCTGGACTCGTATGTAGCTGTTTTTTTGCGATAATAGGTCACACTCAGATCCAATCGATGGTAGTCTGGCATCCGGTATCCGTTGCGTTCGGTGTAGACCAAATAGGTTTCACCATCTACTTCGTATTTTCCGCTAGGGAAGGTCACGGCGTTGCCTGTGTAGTAGATCCATGCCGCGGAGAAAGAAAGTTTTTCGGTGTAATCATACACCCCTACAATCGAAATTTCATGCGTGCGGTCTTGGCGCGAAGGGTACCAATCGTTGTTATTGATGCCGCTGATTTGGCGCTCAGTGCGGCTCAAGGTGTAACCCAACCATCCGTTGAATTTACCTTTCTTCTTTTTCAACAACAGTTCAATGCCGTAAGCTCTTCCATCGCCATAGATCAATTCGCCCTCGATAAGCTCGTTGCCTTGGGTGGAGGCACCATTGCGGTAGTCGATTTGATTTTGCATGTCTTTATAATACACCTCTGCGCTCATTTCGTATTTGTTGTTCTTCAGGTTTTGGAAGTATCCCACACTCACTTGATCTGCAATTTGTGGCTTGACATTTTTGCTTGAAGGAATCCACAAATCGGTGGGACTAGCAGAAGTGGAATTGGAAATCAAATGCAAGAACTGAGCATTGCGTGCATAGCCTCCTTTGATAGAGGCTGCCTCATTGAGGATGTACGAAGCAGTAAATCGTGGCTCGGGAATGACATAGGTCTCAACCACTTCGTTTTTTGCGAAGGTGGCAGTATCGAGTACGCTGCCCTTTTGGTCAAAGGTGTAGTGATCTCCACCAAGCGGTGAGAAGGTGGAAAGGCGAATGCCATAATTCAATTTTAATCGTGTTCCGATTTTACTGTCGCCATTGGCAAACACGGCTGCTTCGAGTGAGTAACGTTGTTTGAGATCGGCGGAATCGTCTACGCCACTGTCTTCACTTGCGGAAATTTCGCCCGGCGTCATGGTGTGGTAAATGGCGTTGGCACCGAATCGGAAGTTCGTGGAAGCATTGGGGAAAAACTGCCATTCATGTTTGATGTTGTAGTCTTGAATGCGCGATAGAATATCAATGTCCAGCGCACTGCTATTGATGCCGATGGTGTAATTGTAGTCGCTGAATATGAGAGAGGTATTCGAGAACCATTTGGCGTTGGCGATGTGATTCCAACGTGCAGTGACTGTGGTATTGCCCCAATCCAAAGAAAACGCATCGGCTACACCCAGCACATCGCGCCCTGTATAAGCCGAAAGGAAAAGCCTATTTTTATCATTGAGAATGTAATTGGCTTTGAGATTGAGGTCGTAGAAATAAAGTTTGCTCTTTTTGAGTGTTTCGTTTTTGGAAGCTTTCAAGAATACATCTGCATAAGTGCGGCGTCCCGTGATGATAAATGAACCTTTGTCTTTTACGATGGGGCCTTCAATCAATAAGCGCGATGAGATCAATCCGATTCCACCTCCAATTTGATAGTCCTTGTTGTTGCCTTCGTTCATGCGAATGTCCAATACCGATGAGGCGCGGCCCCCGAAATTAGCTGGTGCAGAGCCTTTATAGAGTGTGGCGTCTTTGATGGCATCGGAGTTGAAGGTAGAGAAGAAACCAAGCAAGTGGCTTGCATTATATACGGGAGCTTCGTCCAATAAAATGAGATTGTGATCCGCTTGACCGCCTCGTACAAAAAATCCCGAATTGCCTTCGCCCGCGCTTTTGACACCCGGTAGGAGTTGAATGGATTTGAGGATGTCGCGTTCGCCGAAGAGCACAGGCAGTTTATTGATTTCCTTGATGTCCAGTTTATCGACCCCCATTTTGGCGTCGGTCACATTGCTGTTGCCACCTTCCGCGCTGATTTCCACCGCTTGCAGCAGCGTGCTTTCGGCGACCATGGGCACATCTATTTTCAAGTTTGCCTGCAGGTTGACAGACATTTGCATGGATTTGAATCCCGTGAATTGATACAGCAAGGTGTATTTGCCAGGAGCCAATGTAAGAGAATAGAAACCATATTCGTTGGAGACGGCACCTTTACCGGGCAGTTCCACCACAGCGACCAGCGCACCGATCATGGTTTCGCCGCTGGCGGTATCGCTGATAGTTCCACTGATAGTATATCGATCCTGGGCTTGGATCGCAGAAGTAAGGAGGGTGAGCAGGAGCACACTCACAAGGGTTAGATGTTTCATACGCAAGATATCGGCGCAAAAGTGAGACGAAAACCACCCTCGATCTATATTAAATTAATGAAAGGAAGCGATTGCGGGTTGAATGGGCAAATCGAAGAGGTGAGTGGTGGGTTGAATGGGGATTATAAAACTACAACTATACAAGTTTATATGGATTTTTAGAGGCCCGTTTCTATGGAGAGAGTAAATCGGAGAGATGTGAAGAAGGATTTTCAGGGGTACACAATTTTTAGAACTTTTGATTTTTAAAAAGAAGGTATTGTCATTTTTTTGCGTTAGAATTTCAACGGTATTTATTTTGAGAAAATGTTTTCAGCGTTTTTCACTTACAATTTTCTTTCTAGGGTTTTTCCTTTCGCTTGAATCTCCAGTTTAGGTGTAAAATTTCTTTTCGGTTTTTTCGAAACGCTAGTGTGCGTATAGAGGCTGTGATGTTAAATTGGCTTTCCTTACGATTGATCATCATAGTACATTCTAAATACACGCATAAACAATCAAGAAAAAGACCACCACAGAAAACCTTCAAAAATGAATATTTGTACATATGGCAAAAATTTGGTGTTGCATATGAATAAACATCCCGTTCTGAATGGATCGGATTATGTCGCTCCTACGGAGCTACATAAAATGGTTCGTTCAATGGTCTATCGACACATTGCTCCTACGGAGCAAATATTGATGGTAGAGGGATAAAAATACAAAGCGCATAATATTAGAGCCCCAGCGGGGCGATATCATCATAACCGTATGGATCAATGGAGCCCCAGCGGGGCGACATCTCTAAAAATTGGACACACCAAGCCCCGTAGGGGCGAAATCATCATAATACATCATGGCAAACACGTATACACAAATTTATCTACACATAGTCTTTTCTGTAAAAAGACGTCAAAACCTCATACAGAAGAACTGGAAGGAAGAACTCCACAAATACATCTGTGGAATTGTAAACGGAAAGAAGCAAAAGGTCTACGCCATTGGCGGAATGCCAGATCATATCCATATACTTGTTAGTATTAATCCAAGCATTGCAATTTCAGAACTAGTTCGAGACATTAAAGCGAATTCATCCAAATGGATAAATGAAAAAGGATTTGTAACTGGTAGATTTCAATGGCAAGAAGGTTTTGGTGCATTTTCATACGCCCAATCACAATTGGATACAGTGATTGCATACATAAACAATCAAGAAAAACACCATCAAAAGAAAACCTTCAAAAAGGAATATCTGGACATGCTGCAAAAATTTAATGTGGAGTATGACGAAAAATATCTTTTTGAATGGATGGAATAGTATCGCTCCGATTGAGATTTAAAAAAGAATCATTCAGCGGTATGTTATAGCATTGCTTCGACGGCACAAATAGTGCGCTCACCAAAACAAATTGACCAATTATTCAAGTGGATATGGCCATGCTA
>JAIYCK010000270.1 GCA_027488055.1 Flavobacteriales bacterium
AATCCATCAGGGTCACTACGCTCGCATCCCAAGTAGGTTGTTCGGTCTGGATAAACCATCCTCCAAAATGCTGCCACAGCAATCGATGTGGATTGGCTTTCAAAGGTGAGTGCAAGCCGCCTACAGAAGTGAGCACGTGCTGACACCGCAGGGTTCCCGACGTTGCAACGACATCCACATGGCCAGGATGCTCAACGAGTTGTTGGACACGATCAATTCGCCATTCTATGTGGACACATTCTTTTAGATACGATTTGACATGCGCATAAAAATCAGCACTCCGTAGCATTTTGTAGGAATAGGGAGCCAAGGCAAGTGTGCGCTCATCGTCTTGGGTGCGCACCAACGCACGCATCCAACTGTGATGTAAGAGCGCATCCCATTCACCCACACCAGCCTCCCAATAGCACCAGGTTCGGTCATTGGACTTGGATTCATCGGTCTCTATGATCACTATTTTCTTATCCGCAAACCATGGATCTTGTGCCATGCGGTAGGCCGATAGCAGCCCCGAAAGACCACCACCGATGATGCCATAGTCGAAGGTGTTCAAATCATCACCCATGTGGCACCAGCAAAGAATAGTAAGAATAAAGCATACAAATGCCAGCGCAAGGAGCGCGCGCAGTGCACCTCAAATGGGAGGTAGAACCATTGTATGAGAAAGGATACTACCCACCAACCTGCATAATTGAGCATGGGGGCTTCTCCTCCTTCGAAGGTCCAGAAATCGAAGAGCGGCGCCACGGGTTCCATCCAAATATCCAAGACCGTCATGAGTGTTGCGGCGAGCAATGCCTTGCTGGTGCGCGAAGTAGCCCATTCACTAGCTATTCCTGCGGCGGCAAAAGTGAGAATGGCCCAGTTGAAGCCGATGAGCAAGGGAATGCCATCCACTTTGAATCCCAGATTAGAACCATATTGATAGGTACCAAAAGGCCAACCCGTGTGCACACCCACCCATTCGATGACAAAGCCCGCAATCAAAGGGATAATCAATCCCTTGAGTAATTTTTTCTGTTCCCACACACACACCACAATCGCAGATACACACAAAATTAAATTCAGTGGTGTTTTGGAAACAAACCAATCCACATAACCCAGCCAAATACCAATGAGGGCGCTCACATGGAACAACCACAACAAGGTGATAGCTATTTGCAATCGGTAGGCGCTCGCTTTTTTCATGCTGTTTGAGTGATCTCTTGGGCTACGATTTTACCCGATAACAAACATAGTGGAATACCACCTCCAGGATGCACACTCCCTCCGCAGAAATATAAACCGTGGATGGCAGCATGAAAATTGGGATGGCGCACAAAGGCCGCCATGCGGTCGTTGCTTGCACTGCCATAAAGTGCGCCCAAGTGACTCGACGTGCGGGACTCAATCAAATCGGGTGTGAGCACATCCTCGCATTCAATGAGGTTGGCAATATCTTCTTTTAACAATCGGCTCAACTTGTCGATGACCGCCTTGCGCATCACCTCGGTCCAATGCTTCCAATCCTCGCCAGCACGAGCGGGCACATTGATCAAGATAAACCAATTTTCGCATCCTTCGGGCGCGTCGTGGGTATCGCACTTGGATGTAATATTCAGATAAATTGTAGGATCTTGGTGCCATTCGCCACCCTCAGAGATCCAATCGAACTCCTTGCGGTAGTCAGAAGCAAAAAAAATGTTGTGCAATTGCAGCGACGGAAATGCTTTTTTCACACCCCAATAAAAGATGATTCCGGAGCTTGAGCGCTCTTGCTGCATGGCCTTTTCTGGCGCTTTGACCTGGGGCAATAAATAGCGATAAGCGCTGAACATATCTGCATTGCATATCACGCGATCGGTTGCTATCACAGAAGATCCAACCCGCACACCCGTTACCTTATTACCCTCCGTCATGATTTGATCCACCTTGGTGTTCAGCCTAAACTGAACGCCCATGTCTTCAGCCAAGCGATGCAAGGCACGTGGGATACTGATCATACCTCCATGCGGATAGTAGGTGCCGATGTTTTGTTCTAGATGCGGAATCAAACTCATAATCCCCGGAGTGCGATAGGGCGTGGAACCATTGTAGGTCGCATACCGATCAAAAATTTGGACCAAGCGGGGATCCCGAAAGGCCCGGCGATTGATTTGATGGAGCGATTGAAGGAGATCCAACTTCGGCATGGCCATCAAGCCCTTCAGCGTGTCGCGACGGAGATACGTTGACCAGCGATGTAGGCTCCTTTCGAGAAATATAGAGCGAGTGCGATCATACTTCATCGCGCTTTTATCAAAATACGTGATCAATGCCTCGGGTTCCACATCAAACACACGGCAGGCCTCCGCGATGTATTTCGTTTTATCTGAATAAGCTGTAAATACGGTGGAATCTTCGAAGAAGTACTTGCAAATGATCTCTTCCTTTTGGTAGGAAAAGTAGTCCTCCATTTTCGCACCTGCACATGCAAACAGTTCTTCGATGAACTGCGGCATCGTAAATAGACTTGGACCCATGTCAAAGCGATAGCCTTGCATGGAACATTCGGCTAGCTTGCCACCGACATGGTTATTCTGATCAAATACGGTGACACTTGCACCTGCTGCGCGCAATCGGATGGCCGCGGCTACACCGGCGATACCTGCACCCACAATACTGCACTGTGTTGTTTCATTCATGGTATCAGCGTAACAATTCTTGGATGCTCAGGTTCGGATGACATCCAAATGCTCGCACTTATTTTTTCATTGCGATGACTCTTTTGGCCGCCGCATATACATCTTGACTTTCGAGTCCGTATTTTTTCATCAACTGTTCGGGAGTGCCTGACTCACCGAAGGAATCGTTGACGCCCACCATTTGCAGGGGAGTTGGTTGGTGCACGGCCAACGCTTGCGCCACCATGCTACCGAGACCGCCGATCAATTGGTGTTCTTCTGCAGTGACGACAGCGCCCGTTTGAGCCGCCGACTTCACAATCGCATCCACATCCAACGGTTTGATCGTATGTATGTTGATGAGATCCACCGAAATACCCTCAGCTTCCAGTTGCTGCGCTGCTTCCACGGCCTTCCATACCAAATGCCCAGTGGCGATGATAGTGACATCTTTGCCATGGTGCATGTGCCATGCCTTGCCAATGACGAACGGTTCGTCCGCAGGAACAAAAATCGGCACCTTGGGGCGACCGAAGCGCAAATACACTGGTCCTTCGAAATCGGCGATGGCCAATGTCGCTGCTTTGGTTTGATTATAATCACATGGATTGATTACCGTCATGCCCGGAAGCATGGACATCATACCCACATCCTCCAATATTTGATGCGTAGCTCCATCTTCACCGAGCGTAAGACCCGCATGCGACGCGCATATTTTTACATTTTTGCCACTGTAGGCAATGCTCTGACGAATTTGATCGTAGACACGGCCTGTACTAAAATTGGCAAAGGTGCCAGTAAAAGGGATTTTGCCTCCGATGGTCAGACCTGCGGCCACCCCCATCATGTTTGCCTCAGCAATGCCCACTTGAAAAAAACGTTCGGGAAACTCCTTTAAGAAAGCGTCCATCTTGAGCGATCCGATCAAATCGGCGCACAAAGCCACCACATTGGGATTGCGTTTTCCAGCCTCGAGCAGACCGGCGCCGAAGCCGCTGCGTGTATCATTGGAACCTGTAATTTCGAAATTGAGCATTGAAAAAAAATTTGGGAGTAAAGAGAATTAGTAATCGCCAAGGGTTTCGGTCAATTGACCAAGTGCATTGGCCAATTCTGCATCATTAGGGGCAACACCGTGCCATTTGGGGGTGCCTTCCATGAAGTCCACCCCTTTGCCCATGGAAGTTGTCATGAGGATCATGATGGGTTTACCTTGACCGGTGAGCGATTTGGCGTGAGTCAAACCCTTTAGCACCTCGGCCATATCATTGCCTTCCATTTCGCATACGGTCCAGCCAAATGCCTCCCATTTGGCGCGCAGGTTACCCAGGCTCATCACCTTTTCAGTCGGTCCATCGATTTGCTGTCCATTGACATCGATGGTAGAGATGATATTGTCAATCTTGTGGTGAGCAGCATACATGGCGGCTTCCCAGATTTGGCCCTCTTGAATTTCACCATCGCCGTGCAGCGTATATACGATCGATGGATCGCCATTGAGTTTTTTTGCTTGAGCAGCGCCTAACGCGACACTCAGACCTTGGCCCAATGAACCAGAAGCCACGCGGATACCGGGTAAACCTTCGTGGGTAGTGGGATGTCCTTGCAAGCGCGTATCGAGTTTGCGGAAAGTAGCTAATTCGCTTACAGGGAAGTAACCCGATCGAGCGAGTACGCTATACCACACCGGGGAAATATGCCCGTTGCTCAAGAAGAATAAATCTTCCCCATGGCCATTCATGTCAAAACCATCAGGACGGTGGTTCAGAATATGAAAATACAGCGCCACGAAGTAATCCGTGCATCCCAATGATCCACCGGGGTGACCGCTATTGACGGCGTGTACCATGCGGACAATGTCTCTTCTTACCTGCTGAGCAATTCCGCTCAATTCCTCGGTTGACTTCATAATGTATAGGCAGCTAAATGCGATTAAGGCGGCAAAATTACACCGACTGAATGCGCTAGCGGCGATTGTTGGTGCTTTGTTAAAAAGAGTGCTAAGCCATGTGGATCGACACAATGCCATGATTCATCCAAAAGAATTCTAAATTGATCGGAAATGGCTTTTGAGTGTTAGCAAAATGCCATCGTGATCATGAAGGAATTGGGGAGGCCCGATTAATTTCACAACTGAAATTGCACCTTTGATCGTAACCTACGATCCACCGCCTGCGTAGAAGCGGAGATGGAACGCAATGTGTATCCAAATTGAATGAACAACAACCACCCTTAATCTCATGCTAAAAATTCACCCGTTCAGAGGGATTTGTTTGCCTCTTGCCGCGCTTGTATTGGTGTGCCAGTCATGCCAAGAGCCCCAAAATTCAGGACAAGTTCCTGCCCAAGACAGCATCACCTCAGGCATGTCAAATTCTGGCACCATGAATTTTGAAGGCGAAATCATTTCGTTGCCCTCTCCGATTCAGATTGCGACGTATATGAAAAACAACAACCTGCCATTCAAGCAGGAGTTGGTGCACATCCCTGGTGCCAAAGCAAAATATGTGAACGAAACCAAAAAAGCCCTTAACATGGGCGTATACGGCGCCGATCTCGCCTACATCTCAAACTTCAATTTGGGTCAACAAAACGCAGATTATGTAGACCTGGTTGCTCAGCTTGCCGCCGAACTCGGTGTGCTGGAGCATGTAGACCGCAAAATTATTTCCAGCTTGCGCAATGGCCTTTCCAGTCCAGACAGTTTGATTCGCCTCAATGCGGCACTGTTTCATTCTGCAGACAAGTATTTGAAGTCGAATGACAAATATGACATCAGTGCCTATATTTTGATAGGTGGTTGGATCGAGAGTTTGCATTTGGCAGCCGATGCCGCCAAGAGCAATGAATTCTTGCGCACACGCTTGGGTGAGCAGAAATACGCTGCCGCGAGCATCGACCGTTTGAACAAGAAGTTTACCGATCCCGCATACGAACCCATCCGCAAAGAAATTGAATTGCTCTGCGCAGAATTTGTGAAATTGGAAAGTACTTACAGCTATCGCAAACCGATCGTGGATGCAGAAACACGCACCACTTACATCAATAGCAAAACCAGTGTGACCATGGCCGATGAACAATTGACCACCATCACCAGCCTGATCGAGAAAATTAGAACCCTTATCACCGAATAAATAGCCTTCCAATGAAGCAATTGATATACACCCTTAGCATCGCAATCATCTTCGCATGCATCGCTCCATCGGCCCATGCGCAATGCGATACCATCATGACACTCTGCGAAAAAAACATCACCGAGCAATACATCAGCGATGGCCAAGTGTACCGCGCCTTGGTAAATGGCTCAGAAGTAGCTGAATTCAGCATGACCCTTTTTGAAGGCAATACTTACCGCATCGCAGCGTGCAGCGGAATGGAAAATGGCAACCTTTTGTTTACACTGCTTGACCCAGAAGGACAAGCCTTGTTCAGAAGTGAAGATTTTGCCAGTGCCCCTTATTGGGACTTTAACATCGAAAACACCGTGCAAGTCACGATTGAAACGAAATTGAATCCACACAAATCCGAGAGTGGCTGTGCCGTGATCGTGGTTGGATTTAAGAAAGACTAAAACAAGCCCTCTCCTTGAAGAGGCAATGGATTGATTAATCGGATTCGCTTTATTTAAACAACGTCGAGCGTTCTACACTTACCGTAAACTATATGAGTGCAGGAATATTAAGAGCGTTGATGCAATTGTTTGCGATCATAGCGGGAGCTAATAAAAGCTCTGGCCGTGAGATCGTAGCTGTGTTTTTGCGTCAACAATTGAACAAAGAAATGGTGAACAAGTATCTGCAAGTCTACGAAGACTACGCGGAGAAATTTCACACGTCCAAAAACAGCGAAAAGAAAACCAGCATGGCCTCCGTGAAGGTCTTGCGCATCTGCGATCAAATCAACGATGAATTGCAACTCAAAGAGAAGTACTTTGTGATTGTGCGCCTCTTGGAATTTATTCGCGAATTCAATGTGCAGGGTGATCAAGAATGGCAATTTATCGAAACTGTTGCAGAAGCTTTTAACATCGACAAAGAGGTGTTTGATGGACTGCGCATGCTGACTGCTTCATCCGAAGAAGAAAGTATTTCCAATGCCAATTTCCTGCTGGCCACAAGTGATCGCAATGCCTATCCAAATTGGTCCAAATACCTGCATATCGATAGTCTTCGCGGTAAGTTGATCTTCTTCCGCATCGATACCGAGAGTTTATTTTTTGTGCGCTACTTCGGTCCAGACGAATTGTTTCTGAACAGTCAAAACATCATTCCAAAACGGACCTATGTTTTTGCCCAAGGTGCCAATATTCGTGGAAGCAAAATCAGTCCTGTTTTTTACAGCGATGTGTTGCACAAATATTTGGATGACGCTTCTTACAATAAGCTCGTATATCGTGCAGAGAATGTAAGTTATTACTTCGATTCCAGCCAAAAGCAAGCGCTGCATCAATTTAATTTTGCTGAAGAAAGCGGCAATTTAGTGGGCATCATGGGCGGCAGCGGAGCCGGTAAGTCTACCTGCTTGAATGTTTTGAATGGCAACTACATTCCAAGCTTCGGCAAGGTCACCATCAATGGCTTCGACATTCACCACGACCGCGAACAAATCGAAGGTGTGCTGGGCTACGTGGCACAGGACGATTTGCTGATCGAAGAATTATCGGTCTTCCAAAACTTGTTCTACAATGCAAAACTTTGTCTATCGGGCAAAACCGACGACGAGTTGACCGACATCATACACCGCACCCTGCACAGCATTGGCTTGCTTGAATGCAAAGATTTGCGTGTGGGCAGCGTATTGGACAAAACCATCAGTGGTGGCCAACGCAAGCGATTGAACATTGCATTAGAATTAATCCGCGAACCATCTGTATTATTTGTAGATGAACCTACCAGTGGTTTGAGCAGCCGCGATTCGGAAAACATCATGGACCTACTCAAGGAATTGACCTTGCGCGGCAAACTGATTTTTGTAGTCATTCACCAGCCCAGCAGCGATATTTTCAAGATGCTGGATAAACTATTTATTCTCGACCAAGGTGGATTCCCTATCTATTATGGCAATCCCGTAGAAAGTATCATTTACTTCAAACGGTTGGCCAATCAGGTGAATCTGACCGAGAGCGAATGTCCGCACTGCGGCAATGTGAATCCAGAGCAGATCTTCAACATCATCGAGGCCAAGGTGGTGGATGAATATGGCAACGAGACCGAGCATCGCAAAGTGACACCCAAGGAATGGAATAATTTCTTCAATGTGATCATTGGCAATCACCTCAACATCAAGGATCGCATTTTGGAAGCACCCAAAAGTTCGTTCAAACTTCCATCCTTCTTGTCGCAATTCAAGGTGTTTGGTAAACGTGATATTCTGAGCAAATTGTCGAATAAACAATACATGCTCATCAACTTCTTGGAAGCGCCCGTCTTGTCTTTCATCCTTGCGCTCTTTATCAAGTTTTTCCCTACTGCGCCTGGAGGTCAAATGGCTTATACCTTCCGCGAAAACCTCAATCTTCCACAGTTCCTGTTCATCAGTGTGGTAGTGGCTATTTTCCTAGGCCTGACAGTGAGCGCCGAGGAGATCATCAAAGATCAAAAGATCCTCAAACGAGAGCGCTATTTGCAACTCAATAAAGGGAGTTATCTGTTTGCCAAAATAGGTATCATGTTCACTATTTCCCTGATCCAAACGTGCACGTTTGTGGCCGTGGGCAATGCCATTCTGGATATCAAAGGAATGTTTTTCCCGTTTTGGATGGTTTTGTTTAGTACCAGTTGTTTTGCCAATGTACTTGGACTGAATATTTCCGCCAGTTTCAACAGTGCCAAGGTCATTTACATCATCATACCCATACTGATCATTCCGCAGTTGTTGTTCAGTGGTGTCATCGTACGCTTCGACCGCTTGTATCCCGGTATCGCATCGCAGAGCAAGGTGCCATTCATCGGCAATATGATGATCTCACGCTGGGCTTACGAAGCCATGGCAGTGTATCAATTTAAAAACAATGAATTCCAAGAACAATTCTATGATTTCGACACCAAACGAAAATACTACTCTTGGAAAAAAGATTATTGGATCAAGGAACTCAAAACCAAAACCAATGACAGTCGACGCATGCTTCAGGACAGCGCTCCAGGCGAGCAGTTGGCCTACAACGTGCACATGCTGTATACGGAATTGGGCAAAGAGAAGAAACGTTTGCCCGATTTGGAAATTGAAAAATTGGAACAGCTAAAACCCAATTTAGTCACCATCGATGTGCTCAACAACGTGGAGGCCGCACTATTGGAATTGGATGAATATTACATCCGCAATTATAACAGGATCAACGAAGAGCGTGAGGCTAAGATCACTGCCTTGACATCGACTCCAGAATTGAGAGAGGCCTATCTCAAGCTTCAAGATGACCATTATAACGAGAGTCTCGAGGATTTCACTACGAATAAAAACGACCTGAAGAAGATCGTGGAATACAATGGCGAGCTCGTGCAAAAAAGCAACTTGGTATATCTTTCACCAGAAGGGGGATTTTTTGACGCTCATTTTTATGCACCGCACAAAAATCTTTTTGGTCTTCGCATTACTACGCTTTCGGCCAATATCATGATGATTTGGTTCTTGACCATCTTCCTCATCGTGGTGCTCTATTTCGATGGACTGAAAAAAGCCCTGGACAAGATTGAATCCTTGTTCAGCCTGATGAAAGACCGAAAGAAAGGAGCCCTGCCCCCAGAGGTAAAATAATAAGGTTCCGTTTCGACCACAGCGGTCACTCCGTACCTTTGTGTCAATGGAAACTCCCAAAGACCTTAGTCACGTAGATGAACAAGGCCGCATTCAAATGGTGGATGTAGGTCATAAAATGCCCACACCGCGTCAGGCTGTAGCCACGGGGCGCGTCAATTTGCCTCAAGAAGCATCGGATCGACTCGCA
>JAIYCK010000091.1 GCA_027488055.1 Flavobacteriales bacterium
ATGACCCGCATTGAGCGATTTTCGGATACTCTGTTCAAAAGGATCTTTTGTCACGATCTCCAATTTGACTTTAGCCGATAAAATGATGTCGTCCAACTCGAGCGGCTCATCCAATAGGATGCTGCTCATTGTATCATCGTAGCTTGATTGATTGCAAAGGAGCGCATGTTTCACCATTTCGGCGCGACCGCTCAGCAATTCTGATGGCGCCAGTGTTTCAAGAAATGATGAACAAACGAGGGTACATTTTGCAAAAGCAACAAGGCCAATCATGTTTTTATAATCGCCCAAATCCAGACCTGTTTTTCCTCCAATGGCTGCATCAGTCATGGCCATCAAGCTTGTCGGAATGTGGATGAAATCAATGCCTCTCTTGTAATTTGCCCCCACCCAGCCACCTATATCAGTGATTACACCACCGCCAAGATTGATCAAAAGACTCTTTTTGTCCGCCCCTGAATCCATTAATTGCAGAAACAACTGCTCCGCAATAGCTAGGGTCTTGGATGGCTCACCAGGTTCCACTACAAGTATCTCGGCCTTACTTAAGGGTTCGCAATGTTCCACCAAAATGGGAAAACAAAGCTCCAACGTGTTTTCATCGCAGAGCACAAACACCTTGGAATGCGAATGGCATTGTTCGATCAGATAGTCCTGAACCTCATTGAGATGAGAGGCAAATAGGACGAAGTCGGATGTAGGTGCAATCATGGGAACAAAGGTGCAGTAAAAATGGAAAGGGCAAAAAAAAAAGCGAGCAAGCTCGCTTTAAAAAGTGGTGGTACCTCCAGGAATCGAACCAGGGACACAAGGATTTTCAGTCCTTTGCTCTACCAACTGAGCTAAGGTACCTTTTTTATGGGCGGCAAATGTATGCAATTTTTGGTATAATCCAAGTCTTTTTTGTCATTGACACAAAAAAAAGCGAAAGTCGCTCCAAGTGAGCCTTTGATCTTTGAAGGACGAGCCTTGCCATTGTGATTTTGTTAAAACATTTGTTGCAGCAGGCATCCTAAAGCCCTGAATGACGTCTTTGGGGCGTGGCAGGCCAATATGGTGAAAATGCATGAATAGATGAAATAGGCGTTACGAGCATATGAATATTGTTAAGAATCCGATAAATTCGGTTTTTTTTACGATCTAAGTAAAACTACGTATTTGTGTTCAAAGGTTTTCGTTATATTTGCCTCGTTTTGTTATAACCGCAATTAACTTATTTAATTAACCAAATCTCTTAATCATGAGTAAACAACTACGTTCACTCTCAGGAAGACTTACGCGATGTCGCAATGTGGCATCTTGGTCTACCGGAGCGAAGGCTCTAGCTTTCAACCTTTTTCTTGTTATGTGCAGCGCGCTATCAATGAGCGCTCAAGGCGAATTCGATTGCAATGTGCAATTGGATTGTCCTGCTGATGTGGTGGCCGAATGTGGCACCAACATCGAGAATTTTGAAGTACTCGGTTATCCAACCGTTTCTTCAGATTGTGAAATTGAAATCACTTTTTCAGACGTAACAGTTGAAGGCGGCAATGGCTGCTCCTACAGCATTGTGCGTACTTGGATCGTGAGTGCACTAGATGCTTCTGCAACTTGCAGTCAGAACATCTCTTTTGTTGACACAGAAGGTCCAGTGTTCACGGATGCTCCTGCCAACGCAAGCTACCAATGTGTAGAAGAAGTGCCTGCAATGGGCGCAGTTTCTGCAATGGATTGCAATGGCTACGAGGTGTCTAATGGCTTTGAGTCTCACACAGGCGGCGACACATCAAATTGTGTGTTGACCACTTCAGTGGGTCCTGGTCCAGACTGGTCAGTATGGTTGAATGGTCTAGCGGTTGCTGGTCTTCAAGCCAATGACTACTACCGTTGGGTTGCAGGTACTACTAGCATGTCATTCTATGATGATGGCACTGCTTACCTAGAAGGTGAAGTAGTTAACATGACAAACAATGGCCAGAAATGGCAAGTGGAGTTTTGGATGCAAAACGGATCAGATTGGTCAGATTGGAGCAGCATGGGCCGCTCTTACAAGGACGATCTAGGTCTTGGTGCACCATATTATACCTCATGGTCATACTATGAATTGGTTCCTGTGCTTTCGCACATGACTGGTTTGGGTGCCAACGCGGGTAGCGAATTGTACTTGTCACACCAGCCTTCTAACTACTACTTCGGTTTCCAATTCGGCCAAGGTGCGAACAACAGAAATGCCAATCACGGCGGTTCTGGATGGTTCTACTACTGGGGTAACGTTGGCAGCCAAGATGTAGAAGGTCATGGCGACTTGACTACTGATAAGGATTGCACACCAAATAATCCAGATGTAACTTGTGTAGACGAAATTACACGTGTTTGGACTGCAGTTGATGATTGCGGAAATGTATCTCGTCATACACAGCTTATCACTGTGAATGATACAACAGCTCCAACTTTCGAAAACTGCCCAGATGCAATCACAATCAATTGCACTGAAACACCTGTAGCTGTTGATCCTGCAACTTTGATTGCAACGGACAATTGCAGCGGTGATGTAACAATTAGCTTGGTAGGCGAAGGTGTATATGAAGTCATCACACCTTGCTATGCAACGATGACTTATACTTACTTAGCTGCTGACGAATGCAACAACCGTGCTTTCTGCACTTACACTGTTTCAATCGTGGATAATGAGCCAGCTGTATTGACTGTTCCTGCAGACATCGAGCAAAGCTGCGATGAAGAAATCGTATACGCACCTGCTACTGCAACTGACAACTGTCAGGACGTAACAGTAATGGAAGGTGAAATGGAAATGATTCCTGGCGATTGCCCACAGTCATACACTATCATCCGTAATTTCTATGTAACTGATGGTTGCAACGGTACTACTTATGGTTCACAGACCATAACTATCTATGACAACGAAGCTCCTGCATTCGTAGAATTCCCAGTTCAAGTGTCTGTAGAGTGCGGTCAATTGGAAACTGTTCCAGTTCCGACTGCTACTGACAATTGTGATCTAGAAGTAGATGTAACCGTAGAATTGGATACCAATTCAGGTGGTTGCCCTTACGTGATCATACGTAACTTGACTGCTACTGATGATTGTGGCAACGCTTCTACAGCTGTGCAATACATCACAATCACTGACACCACTGCTCCAACTTTGGAGGTGCCAGCTGACATGTTGGTTGAGTGCAACGAAGTTCCAGAAGCACCAGGTGTTGAAGGTGCAACGGCTTACGACAACTGCGAATTTGATGTTACAGTCTCTTTTGACACTGAAACAATTGCAGGTGAATGTGAGAATAGCTACACCATCCTTTGGATTTGGACTGCTACTGACTACTGCGAAAACGTATCTATGGATACAACTGTAATTACAGTGGTTGATACAACCAATCCTCAAATCTACACGCAAGGTGGTGGTGAGTTTAGCTGTGACGAGGAAATCGTTTATGGTTCTGCTACCGCTACTGACAACTGCGACGAGGACGTAGCAATCACAATGTCTGAGCCAGTAATCACAGCTGGTAACTGCCCAGAGAGCTACACTATGGTGGTTACTTACACTGCTACAGACAATTGTGGTAACAGCGCTTCAGCTTCAATCACTTATTATGTTTATGACAACGAAGCGCCCATCTTTGGTGAGCAATCGAATGAATTTGCATATGAGTGCGATGAAATCATACCAGTAACTGAACCAACTGCTACAGACAACTGCAGCACGTTCGTGCTTACGTATGTAGATAGCCAAGAAGTTACTGCAGATTGCAACACTGGCTTTGAGCGTGTTTGGACTGCTACCGATGCTTGTGGCAACTTCAGCAACTTCACACAGTATATCTCTATCTATGACGAAACTGCTCCAGTTATCGCGGGTGTGATTGAAATCAGCATGCCATGCGACAACATCAGCTACGAAGTAGGTGTTACAGCTACAG